>NZ_JAMBDT010000092.1:0-20598 GCF_025143765.1 Gordonia sp. p3-SID1431 | reverse complement strand
ACGGCGGCGGTGTCGCGCCGCCCGCCGCGCCGCGCGCCCGCCCCCCCCCCCCCCCCCGCGGCGCTGTCTATCGTGCAAGTCAATGAAACGAGACCTGGCCATCGATGCCACCCGCGGGGTGGCCATCTGGAGCATGATCACCGCGCACTTCGCGCATGAGTCCGTGCTGGCCACCCCGACCCACGCCTTTCCGTACGTCGACGGCATGTCCGCGTTCGTGATGCTCTCGGGCGTCGTGCTTGGTCTGGTCTATCAACGATGGGTCGCTCGCCATGGGCTGGCTTTCGCCTACAAGCGTCTTGCCAAGCGGATCGTCGTCCTCTATCTGTGCCAGCTGGCGATCGCCCTCGTCGCGGTCGCGGCCGCCCTGGCCGGTCACCGATGGCTGACGCTCCTGCTGCCGGTCGACGGGTGGGGTGACGGCCTGCGCCTGGCGCTGACCATGGACTATCTGCCCAGCGGGGGCAACATCCTGCTGCTGTACATGGTCTTGCTCATCTCCGCGTTCGGGCTGTTCCCCCTCCTGCGTCAGGGCTGGTGGCGCTGGGTGCTCGCCGGTTCGATCGCCCTGTACCTGATCTCGCTGGTCCACTCCCCCGACTGGTTCTATCTGAGCGCCTACCAGGCGGCACCGCACATCCAGAACGTCGCCGGCTGGCAGATCATGTTCGTCCCGGCACTGGTGATCGGCTGGAACTGGTCGCAGTGGCGTGTGCCGGAGTTCGTCGACCGCTGGATCATCGCGATCGTCGCCGTCGCGCTCGCGGTGGCACTGTTCTTCCACTTCGGCATCGACTACGGGCCGTGGGCCCATCTCGAACCGGCGGTCGCCGACAAACTCGACTTCCGCCCGGCCCGCGCGATCGGCGCCTATCTGGCCATCCCGGCCGTCTACGGGATCTTCCGACTGTTGCTCAGGTGGTGGCATCACGACTGGCTGCGTCCACTGGTCATGGCCGGCACCCGCAGTCTCGACTCCTACGTCATCCAGGCGATTGCCCTCGTCGTGGTGCCGATCCACATCGCACACCGCCCCTGGAACACCGTCACGATGGACGCCGTCGCGCTCCTGGTGTTCGCCGCCTGCTGGGGGTGGGCCGAGTTCCGGTACTTCGCGCACGTCGACAAACTGCACAAACTACCGCTGCGGATGGTCCGGCTCGTGCGTCCGCATCGACCCGACATCGTCCTCGGCCCCGAGCCCGGCGTCCCCACCCCGGAGAGCTCGGACGTCACCCGGGAACCCGGACCGGTCGTCGACGACCTGCCCGGCGTCGACCGGACCGGGACAGCCGGAGACGGGCCAGAACGAGACGGGCCAGTCCGGGCCGGAACAGCACCGGCCGGGACACGTGCGACCGAGCCGATGGGAGTTCATCCGTGACGGGTGAGATGACACGCAGCGTGCACGCCGGGAACGACTCGTCGGGCCCGTCGGTGCGGACGCCGATCACGATGGCGAACTCGTATCACCTCCCGCCCGAACCCGAGGCGATGAGCTGGTCGGGCACCGAGCAACTGTTCTACACACGCAACACCGGCGCCAATCAGGTTGCGCTGCAGAACAAGTTGGCCGCGCTGGAAGAGGCCGACGACGCCGTCGTCCTGGCCTCGGGCGTGGCCGCGCTGCACGCGGTGTTCTTCACGTTCCTGTCCGCCGGGGACCACGTGGTGGTGTCCGACACGACCTACGAGGCCACCTGGAAGCTCTGGTCGGAACTGCTGCCGACCAAGTACGGGATCGAGGCGACCTTTGTCGATGTCGGCGATCTCGGCGCGACCCGGGCCGCCCTGCGCCCCGGCACCCGCATGCTGATCGCCGAGACGATCGCCAATCCGACGACGAAGGTCGCCGACATCGGCGCGCTGGCGCAGATCGCCGCCGACGCCGACGCCCTGCTGCTCGTCGACGCCACCTTCACGCCGCCCACTCTGTACCGTCCGCTCGCCGACGGCGCGGACCTCGTCGTCCATTCGCTGACCAAGTACATCAACGGGCACGGCGACGCCATGGGCGGTGCCGTGCTCGGCCGGTCGGAGCTCATGTCGCAGATCCGGGAACAGGCGATGGTCGACGTCGGCGGCGTCATCTCGCCGTTCAACGCATGGCTGATCGCCCGCGGCGCGATCACCCTGCCGCTCCGGTTCGCCCAGCATCAACGCAACGCCGAGCGGGTCGCGGCCTTCCTCGACGACGACCCGCGCATCGCCTACGTGCGGTACCCGGGTCTGGCGTCGCATCCCGAACACGACCTCGCGGCACGACAGTTCGGCGGCCGCGGCTTCGGGGCCATGATCGCGTTCGCGGTGCGCGGCAATCCGGCCACCCAGAACCGTTTCGTCTCGGCGTTGACGACGATCACCTCGGCGGTGTCGCTCGGTCACGACGAGTCGCTCATCGTCCACGTGGGCGCCGACGGGCCGCGGGTCGCCGCCTACCCCGAACCGTTCCGGGAGTGGGGGCACCTACGGTTCTCGGTGGGGCTCGAAGACGCCGACGATCTCATCGCGGACCTCGCCGCGGCGCTCGACGCGACCTTCCCGGCCTGAGTCAGGTCGCCTCGTACAGAATCCCCCGGCCGATCGCCTCGCGCACCACGGGCAGCGCCGCCTCGGCGAGAGCGTCGGCGTCGACACCGTGGAAGTCGGCGAGGAGTTCGAGCAGTACGCCCAGCGGGACCTGCCCCCGACTGCCGGCAAGCAGTGCGCGTGAGACCTCGTCGACGCCGAGAACGGCGCCGGGCCCCCCGGGTCGGCGGACGGCGGCCGACACCTGTTGCCAGCCCTCGTCCCCGGGGAGCGAGTGCTCCTCGAGCATGACCGGGGCCACCGACAGCCGCCGAGCTAGCAGCTGTTCGTCCGAGGTCTCCCGCAGGTAGCGCCGTCGGGCGAGGAACGCCTGGGCCTCGGGCCCGGTCACCTCTTCACCGGCGCCGGTGATCTCCTCGATCACGACGTCGGGCTCGCGGTGCTCACCGTCGAGCGGGGCGCGGGCGGTGATCGAGCCCATCCCGATGGCGACGATGCCGTTGGCCTCGAACCATTCGAGCCACTCCGCACCTCGCCGCGCGGCGGTCGCCTCGTCCTCACCGGCATCGGACAACCACAGCGACACATAGCTGATGGGGTCGGCGACCTCCCGCTGGACGACCCAGGCGTCGAGTCCGGTGCCGGCGAGCCAGGAGCGGACCCGTTCCGGCCAGTCCTCGCCCTCGCGGATGACCCAGTTGGCCAGGATCTGGGCGGTGCCACCAGGATTCAGATGGGCAGGCAACTCGCGGACGAGTTGCTCGCACAACCCGTCTCCGACGACGCCCGAGTCGCGGTAGATGTAGTCCCGCCCGCCCGCGCCGACGACGAACGGAGGGTTGGACACGATGAGGTCGAACCGCTCCCCCGCGACGGGTTCGAACATGCTCCCCGCCCGCAGATCCCACGACATCCCGTTGAGGCGGGCCGTCGCGGCGGCCAGCGCCAGCGCCCGGTCGTTCGTGTCGGTGGCCACGATCTGCTCGCAGTGCGCGTCGAGATGCAGCGCCTGGATGCCACATCCGGTTCCGATGTCGAGAGCGCGGCGGACGGGTTCGCGGATGACGGCCCGGGCCAGCGAGATCGACGCGCCGCCGATCCCCAGGACGTGGTCGTGGGCAACGGGTCCGGGTCGCATCGCGGCATCCTGGTCGGCGATCACGAGGTAGTCGCGGGTGTCGTCGGCGTGCGGACGGATGTCAAGGCGGGCCCGCAGAAGCGATTCATCGACCCGGGCCAGCACGCCCTGCGTGACCAGTGCGTCCGTGCCCGTCGTCGGAAACGCCTCCGCGACAGTGGCTTCGGGTTCGTCCGAGCCCAGCAGGAACAGTCGGATGAGGGTCGCCAGCCGGCGGTGCTCGCCGGCAACATCACGCGTCGCGGCGAGGGCCGGCCACCAGGTGCCGCGGACGAGGGCATCGTGAGCGCCTTCGCCGAGCAGTTCGGTGACACCGTCGTTCGTGTATCCCGCCGACCGCAGATCGGCACCGAGGGCCGCCACGGCGGCGGGCTCGGACAGAGGATGACGATCCGCGCGGTCGGCGAGTGGCTGGGGTCGTCCCTGGTCCGCGGTCACGGTCCCCAAGGCTACCGACGACCGGCGCGCCCGCGGCTCGACGGGTTCAGCACGACGCGAGGACCCGACTCATGGCGTCGCGTTCGGCAGGCGTCACCCACAGCCCGTAGGACTTCTTGACCTCGATCTGCCGGCTCACGTAGGTGCACCGGTAGGACTTGTTCGGGGGAAGCCAGGTCGCCGCGTCGCCGTCGCTCTTCTGTTGGTTCACGGCTCCCGACACGGCCTGGAGGTTTCGCGGGTCGTTCGCGAACTCGATGCGCTTGACCGCGGTCCACCCGGCCGCGCCCTTCTGCCAGGCGTCCGACAATGCGACGACGTGGTCGATCTGGACCAGCGCCGAGGTGTCCTCGCCTCGGGTGAACGGCATCGTTGTACCGGTGTACGGGTCGGCCAGTGTGCCGGCGAGCACCCGGCACCCGTCGGCGTGGAAGGTGATGCCGGTGAGGTCTCGCCGCAGGATGTCCTCCCGGGTCCGGCAACCGTTGCGGCCGTACTGCACGTCGACCGCGTCGTCCCATGCCCTACCGAATCGCGACCGTTCATATCCGGTCTTGGGCGCGCGACCCTTCACCTGCAGCGACGCGAGATCGGCCTGTTCACGGCCGGCCGCCGGTGGTGGCATATCGGGTGACACACCAGCCGGCGGTGACGATGGCCCCGTCGTCGAGGGCATGGACTGGGTGCGCTCGGATGAGGGGCGCTCGAGGCCCGGGGCGGGTTCGACGTCGACGCACGACACGAGCGCCACGGCGACCGGCACCGCGGCGAGCACTCCCGACAACCATGCCGCTCGACGCCTCACCCCGGAATCGTTGCACGGCGCGCCGACATCCCCGTTCGCCGACCCGGTGCGCGGGTTCTCGCCGCGCACCTTAAGCTTCGTTCGACTAGCTTTCCCTTCGCGGACTGCTGTGGTCACGCACGACGCCGCCGCGGCGCACGATCGCCGGCGGTGTCGCCGGGTCATCGGACGACTATTCGGGTAGTGGGTGCATGAGTTCAGGTCGGGGCAATGCGGCGCGGGGTGTACCGCCATGGGTTCTGCGGATGATCGCCGTGTTCACACTGGCGATGTCGTTGCCCACACTTGCCGGCGGGTCGGGCACCGCCGCGGTGCTCGGCAGCCCGGCACCCTTCTCCGCGTCACCCCTGCGTGCGACGCCGGTCCACGAACTGACTCCGACCGTCGACCCGGAGACCGAGACCTACCCTGAACGACTCGAGCGCATCGAGACCCTGACGCGCCCGCAGCTGCCGACGCCGAAATCACTCGAAGGCGTCGAGACACGCTGCGCGAGCGGTGATTTCACGACCCTTGCAGTGGTGTACGACTCGATCTTCGATGCGGTGTACGACATCCTGCCGCCATCTATGCACGCGTCGGCCCGGGCAAGTCGGATAGCGGCGCACCGCGACATGCGGCGCCTGCACATCGCGACCCTCGCCGTCACCGAACATCCGCTGACCCTCGGGGCGGACGACGACGATCCCGCACTCGACTAGCGCGACCCGATCTCCCAACTGCTCGTCTCGAACCTCCTCAAGATCCGCGACGGCCGCCACACCGAGGCGATTCCGCTCGGGAACATCACCGTCATCCAGGCAGTGGAGACGGTGTGGCTCTACATGTTCACCACCGTCCTGGTCCCGGCACGGCTCCTCATCGGCTCGGCACCCGACCTCGGGAGCCCGTTCGCCGGGACCGAGGCCGACGGCCTCGCCCAGTTCGTCACCTACAACTGGCTCATCACGGCCTTCGTCTTCTCGTCGGAATTCGCGGTGAAGGCCCTGTTGCGGGCCACCGCGAGAACGGTCCTCGAGCAGTGCCTCGCACGCGTCACCGATGAACAGCGCGCCCTCGCCGGACGCGCGAGCGACACCGTGCATTTCGACATCCCCATCCCGCCGATGGTGGCCGAGATCGCCGAACACCTCGCACGGGCGGATGTCGAGACGTGTACGCCGATCGGGTCGCTCACACTCGGCCGGTTGGTGCGGTATGTGTCTGCGCAGGCGCAGGAGAACAACCCCGCCGACGCACCCCGCATCCGGGCCGAGACCACCAGAATTCTCGGTGCCATGCGCGCAATTCGCATTCACCACAACCTCATTCCGCTCGACCCGGCGGAGGACCGCTCCGTCGGCGAGATGGGCGCGTCGCTGTTCGGTTCGCTGATTCCGGTCTTTGGTGGCGCTCCGCTCGACATCCTCCTCGGCATCGGACACAACCTCGGCCACGGCGCGGATCCATGGGAGACGGTGTCGCTCGACGAGCTCACCGTCAGCAAGCCGATCACCGCGGCGCATTATGCGTACAAGCTGGCGCTGCATTTGATCCGGGAAGTAGGCAATGTCATCGAGCCGTCGATCGTCGGTGACAGCCCGCTACGACCCACCAGACTGCTCGTCACGGTCCTGGGCCTGCCGATGACCTACGGACTGGTGACCGCGCACCACGTAATCCGGTCGATGTGCCTACGCGTCGACGACACGACGGGCAGCGGACTCGGCGCGGAGGCCAATCGGCGGACGACAACCGACTCGACTCCCCGCATCAAGCCGACGCGAAAGCCGGAAGCCTCCCGGTCATCGGCGTCGAGAACATCGGAACCGTCAAGTCCGGAAGAATCCATTCGCCATCCCGAACCGCCCCGATTCGCCATTCCCGGCCGCAATTGACTCCGTGTTGCGCATTCGGTAATCGCGATGTCGGACGATTCGCCCGAGAATCCCGACACCGGGAAAGCGCAGGTCCATGCTTCCCGCGCGTCTATCGACTACCGTTGGGGGCGTGTCGAAAATTCAGACGGTGACCTTTGTCGACGACCTGGACGGTCGCGAACTCGATCCCCAAGACGCACAGACCGTTTCGTGGTCGTGGCTCGGCGTCGACTACGAGCTCGACGTGTCCGCGGCCAATCTCGACAAGATCGAGCAGGGCAAGGTGACAGTCGCGAAACTACTCAAGGCATCGACCCGGGTCGGCGGCCGACGACGGTCGCCATCAGCACGGACGAAGACCAATTCCGCCGGGAGTGGTGCGTCGGTGAATGCCTCGATTCGAGACTGGGCAGCGGAGAACGGATATGAGGTGTCCGCACGCGGCCGCATTCCGAACGACATCGTCGAGGCCTACAACTCCGCACACTGATATAGCCCACCGTGTTGTCACATTGATCGCCAGAGCCCGATTCTTCGGACTCTGGCGATTGTTCTTCCGCGGGGCTGATTGTCGATCCCCCGCCGATTACGTTCTGCCCTAAGGAGTTCCGCCGGCAGGGCGGAAAAACCCTGCGGCGGCGTCGAATCGAGATGCCGCGCGGATTCCGCCACCGATCAGCACCTTCCCCGTCTTCATCCTGTCAATGGACATCTTTGATAAACTGATGTCCACGCATGGTGTGCCACCGACGTGCAACGCAGTCACCGTCGGAGGCCACCCGAGGGGACAGGACAACCGGATGAGCACAACGGAGAACGAGTCGGTCGACGCCGACCACGCTGACGGCGAGGCCCCAGGGGAGGTCGCCGTGGCGGCCCGGGTCAGGGTCACGCTCGACGACGGTTCGACAAGGGAGGGCGAGGTCGTCGACGACTTCGCGGACCTGGCCGGCGACACCACCGTCGAGACCCGTATCGACGACGAGCGCACCGCACGACTACGCCGCTGGGCGATCTCGACCGACGATCACCAGATCGTCTTCGCCGACGACGACGCGGTCGAGGTCATCTCGGCCGAGCTGTGACTCAGAGCGGCGCGAGCCCGATCATTCGACGGTCCGACGAGAAGATCCACCCGTCGCCGTAGGGCTCGAGTGCTTTGCCGGTGACTAACGCATCCGCGTCGAAATCGATGGCGAGGAACGGTGCTGTCCACGCGACCTCGCCGGTGGTCACGTCGACAGCCGTGAGGGTGACGCCATCGCTGCCGGCCAACAGACGGTCGCGATAGCCGTCTGGGTTCACAATGGGCCGCCTAATGCACAGCGGTGCAGTACCGAAGCCCACACCCTGCTTATAGCGCTCATGAAGCCCCCGAGCCAACGCCCGCTCGCGCGACCTACACGAGCCATGAGCCCTCGCCGCATGGACTCTCAACCACCCTCGCACCCGAACACGCCATCACGACCCACGGATTCCGGCTTATCATCAACGCCCCGGCCTGGTCGCCAACCACCATGAACATGTTTCTTCACTGACCTACTCGCCGCCCGCGCGATCGTATGCGAAGACGGTGACGATGCAGGGTCGCCTTCTCCGCACGGATCTACCGCCCGGTATAGGGGGTTCGCAGACTCCCGCTGCAGGTCAGCACGTGACAACAGTTCGGATTGGTCCAGCCTCGCGTGAACTCGTACCCAAACGGGCAGCGAGAACCATACGGCCAACTGATAGAGCCGACGTCGGCGTAGGTGAACCTTGCCGGCCCGTGAAACTCTAAAAAGACTGAGTATTGCTAGTGGGAGACCCAATAGCAGAAAACCGACAAATGCGCCAGAGGAGATCCCGCGCTCTACGGCTGCGACCATGGTAGTCGGCAGGGCTACGCTACCCCAAAGAATCCAGGCTGCGAATGGCTGCAACACAAAATGCAGCTTCATTCTCTTCGTGTTGAATGATGACCAGGATGTAAGAGCGCAGAATCCGATCACAAACAGAAAGAATGTGACGACGGTGGGTACGAGTATCGCCGTTTGCCAGAGGTAACTCCCGGCCATCGCCTGATCCCGAAGCACCCTCACGACTGAGACATACAGTACAACGCCCACCCATAACGGGGCACTCACCGCTGCGGTCCTAACGAAGAGGGCGCCGACAAGGGAATGCCGCTGGCCGTTCGAGACACTTGGCACTCCCTTGTCTCGCAGGACTGTCCGCCACTTGTGCAGTCGGTCGAGTCGCTGCTCTAGTACTTCCTGGCGGCGGTAGCGACTCGCCGAGCTGAAGTCATCGAGCAGGATGCTGCTCATCAAGAAGATAGCGATCGTCCCAAAAGTCGCCAGCACCATCGCGCCGACGTCTGACTTGTCATGCACACCAAGCCAACCGACTGTCATTACTACAACGCACGCGCATGCTAACGCCGATGTCATCGCATCCATACACTGTCGCCATAGGGCCATTGCGGCTTGCTCAATGTAGGATTCGCTCCCCTTGTTTCGCATCGACAGTGTGATGCTTATCGACACCGAAGCAGCCAGCGCGATACCGATCCAGTTTCGCGCGGTCTCAGGTGTTACGAGGCCATCTAAGTGTGGTCGGATGTCAGGAACCCACTGATACGGCTCAAACATCTGAGCGTCCGTCTGCCCCGGGTGTCCCAAAAGCCAGACCAAATAGCCTGCGCCGTAGGTGACTACGAAGGCTCCGATCACGTCCCCGATTACGCGAGAGCGAAATCGATCGCGGACGTGGCGCCTGGCTTCCGCTGACAGTCTTCGGGCCTCGAGACGGGCTTCATCGGCGCAAGACTTTTTTCTTCGTTCTAGACGCGGTCGTAGGAATCCAAAACGCAGACAAAGTAGAGCGATCATCGTCAATAGCAGACGTTGCGCTCTTGTTCGAGTCATTCTGTACCGCTCTTCCCGTCGAGTGCGGCTTGCATCCTCAAGGCGACGCAGAAACCGCAAAGGTAAGTTGCAACTGATTGGAAAGGTGACCATATCGAAGACCCCTGACATTCATGGAGTGATCTGGCGCCGCCAGTCGAAGGCGCTAGCCGGCCGCCGAGTCCGCGTCCATTGAGAACGGGTCATGGCATCGAAAGCGGAACTCCGCGAGATGCATGCGGCGGCCACGGCGCTCCAAGGGTTCGCGACCGTCCGCCCAAGATGATCGAAGAACGGGCGACGAGCATGTTGAGCGCAATCTCGATATGCACGCCGGTCGACTGAATTCGATGACGTCATCGGCGCTGCACTCGACGACACAATTCCTTCTGTTGAGGTCGATCCAGTCCCGACAACAGACCTTGCCGGCGCCGTTCCCAGATCGGAGTTTCTTCTCTGTGCGACGGTTCGCTACCGCCAAACTATGTCCAACATCCAGACAGTCGCAGTCATTGACAATCTAGATGGGCGGAATCTGAGATGCCCAGCGGGCGTCACTGCCAACCGTTGCCGCAAGTGTTTCCGTTCTGAGAAGGCTTGAAATGTTGGCATGCCGGATGCCGACGGGTGCTCGGCGCGTCGGTAGTTCTGCTGCGCCGAGTGCGCCGCGACTTGAGCTGTTACCTAGGCAAGGCTGCACCAGGCGCGAGGAGCACTGTCACCGTCGACTCACGATGCAGGGCTTTCGAGCGCAACTGCGGGTGCGAGTTTATGGTGCGCGAGGGGGGACTTGAACCCCCACGTCCTGAGACACTGGAACCTAAATCCAGCGCGTCTGCCAATTCCGCCACTCGCGCGTGGGCGCGACTCGCCGGAGTGTGAGTCACGCAGTGTAACGGCGACCACCCTACCGGCCGCGTTCTGATCATCGCAGGCCAGGTACCGTCGTAGCCATGTCCCCCACCCGCCGCCGCACCCACCGGCCCGCGCTCACGGTGCTCGCCGTATCCGCCGCGGTGGTGTGCCTGGTGCTCGCGTGGTGGCAGTGGTCACGCTATGAGTCCGCATCCGGTTCCGGACTCAATCTCGGTTACGCCCTGCAGTGGCCGGCGTTCGCCGCGGCCGTGATCTATGCCTATCGACGTTTCGTCATCCTGGAGAGCGATCCCGAGGAAGCCCGCAAGGTCGCGGCGAAGAACTCCGTCGCCGAGATCCCGGAGGGCATCCTGCCCGAGCGACCCACCACCCCCAGCGCGTCGTCGTTGACATCGCCGGACCCCGCCAACGATGTCGCGCTGGTCGAATACAACCGCTATCTCGCCGAGCTCCGCGACGCCGACGCGCACACCACCGACGCTCGACCCACCCCCTCATCGAAAGGCCCGCAGTGACCGAGACCGACCCCACCGCCCCCGCCCTCGCCGCCCCGGTGGAGAAGGTCCGCGGCGCGTTGTTGCGGTATCGCGTCCTCGCCTGGATCACCGGCGTGTGGTTGCTGCTGCTCGTCGTCGAACTCGTCCTGACCTACGGCTACGACAACCACGCTCTGGACTTCGTACCGTTCGTGCACGGCTGGGTGTACTTCGTCTACTTGATCATGGCCATCGACCTCGCTATCAAGGTCCGCTGGAGCGTCGGCAAGACCATCATCACCGCGATCGCGGGCACCATCCCCTTCCTGTCCTTCTGGTTCGAGCACAAGCGCACCAAGGAAGTGAAGGCGCAGTTCAACCTCTGATCTTCTCGCGCTGGTCGGCCGTTCACCCGGGTCGGGCTGACTGGACCCCGTGCGGATCGTCCAGCTCGCGAACTTCTACGGCGGCCGCTCCGGCGGTCTGCGCACCGCGGTGGACCGCTGGGGCGCCGGCTATGTCGGGGCCGGTCACGACGTCGTCCTGATCGTTCCCGGCGCCGAACCCGGCGAGGAGACGCTCGCCTCGGGGGTCACGCGGATCACCGTGGCCGCACCGCGGATTCCCGCCTCGGGCGGCTACCGCCTTGCGTCGGCCCGCCGCGTCGCCGACGTCCTCGCCCATCTCCGTCCCGACGCCCTCGAGGTGTCCGACCGCCTCACCCTGCGCGGCTTCGGCCGGTGGGCTCGCAGGCGAGACATCCATTCGACGATGGTGTCCCATGAACGCCTCGACCGGCTGCTCGGCCAGGTCATGCCCGGCCGCTCCGCACGTGCACTGGCCGACCGCGCGAACGCGGCCACCGCCCGTGACTACGACACCGTCGTGTGCACCACCGACTTCGCCGCCGCGGAGTTCAATCGAGTGAGGGCGACCAACGTCGTCCGCGCCCCGCTCGGCGTCGACCTCGATGTCTTCGACCCACGACACCTCGACCCGAACCTGGGCGCACGGTGGTCCGACGGCACCAGTGCGCTCATCGCCCACTGCGGACGCCTCTCGGTGGAGAAGCGCGCCGACCGCAGCATCGCCGCGCTCGGCAGACTCCATCGGTCGGGAACGCCGGCGCACCTGGTGATCGCGGGCGACGGGCCGATGCGAGCCCCGCTGCAGCATCTGGCCCGCGGATTGCCCGTGACCTTCCTGGGCCATCTCTCCGAGCGGAGTCAGGTCGCCGCCCTCCTCGCCAGCGCCGACATCTCCCTCTCCCCCGGTCCGCACGAGACCTTCTGCCTCTCCGCGCTGGAATCACTGGCCGCCGGCACACCGGTCATCGGGTCGCAGTCGTCGGCGGTCGCGACCCTGGTCGACGACACGTGTGGCGCGGCTGCCGAGGACTCCGGCCCGGGCTTCGCGAGCGCGATCCGGCAGGTCCTCAGCCTCCCCCGCGTCGACCGCGAACGGGCGGCGCGTCATCGAGCGACCCAGTACCCCTGGCCCGACTCGGTCGCGCGGATGTTGGGAGTCCACGCGGGCTGCTGAGCGCCCCTCTGCTTCGCCCCGTGCACAGGCGATGCATTTCGACGCCCGGTCGACGGGATCGAGCGCACAATTGAAACTGTACCGTCTGGACGGTATAGTTATATGTGATCCGGGAAGTCCCCGGGACATCGAGCACGGAGGGTCCGATGGCACGCACGTCCGGGCGGAGTGCTGCCGACACCCGACGGTTGATCCTCGACGCCGCGGCCCGGCTGATTGCGCGACACGGTGCCGCCGTGTCCGTCTCCGAGATCGCCGCCGCGGCCGGGGTGTCGAAGGGCGGACTGCTCTACCACTTCCCCGCCAAGGACGGCCTGCTCGAGGAACTCGCGGCGGACCTGATGGCCCAGTTCCGGTCGAACGTCGAACGGACCGCCGACGAGGAGGACGACGCGCCGGGACGGCTGACCAGGGCCTACATCCGGGTGAGTTTCGCCGACGCGCGAGACTCCGCCGGCCTGCGCGACCAGATCGCGCTGGCCGCCAGCCTGATGTACGAACCGGGCCCGGCCGCGCTCGCCCAGCAGGACGCCGATCACTGGCGTGCCGCGCTGTCCGACGACGGTCTCGACCCGGCGGTCACGCGGCTGATCATCGCGGCCGCCGACGGCTCGAACACCGCTCCCCTGTGGGGAGCCGTCCTCGACGACACCGAACGGGCCGCCCTCGAAGCAGACCTCATCGCTCTCACCCACACACACGCAAAGAAGGGATCATGACCGACATCACCTACCGCCCCTACCGTTCCACCGACGCCGAAGACGTCAAGAAGATCATCGACGAGGCGTTCTACATCCACCGCTACGTCCACGGACAACACGTCCTGGACGCGGCACTCGAGGTCTACCTCCGCGAGCAACTCGTCGCGAGTACCTGGAGTCGCGTCGCGGTGAAGGACGGCCGCGTGGTGGGAATCATCCTGGGACGGATCGACGGCGAGCCACATCTCGGCGAGCGGACGAAGAACCGCGCGCTGCTCTGGGCGCATACCGCCAGAGCTGCGATTCTCGGACTGCCCCAGTGGAAGTCGCTGCGGGCCCTGTTCGCTTTCGAGTCGGTGGCCCACCGGCTCGGCGCCGCGACGGGCACGTCGCTCGACGACGAACTGACCCTGTTCGCCGTCGCCTCGACGACGCGCGGACACGGCGTCGGAGCGGCGCTGTACGGCGCGTTCCTCGACCATCTCCGAAGCCGCGGCCGCTCCGACTTCCACCTGTACACAGACTCGCTGTGCACCTTCGGATTCTACGAGCGGCAGGGCATGTCACGTGCCGGCGCCGACGATATGGACATCCTGCTCGACGGCGAACCGCACACGCTGGGGGTCTACATCTACACCGGCGCCGCGAGCTGATCGGAGTCCGGACGCCGACGCAAGGGGGGTCAGCCCGCGAGCGCCCGCAGCGCCGGAACCAACTGCGCCAACGCTTTTCCGCGGTGACTGAGCCCGTCCTTCTCCGCCGGCGACAGCTCCGCCGCGGACCGGCCGTCGGCGATCTCGTCGTCCGGGGCGAACAACGGGTCGTACCCGAAACCGTGCGGCCCGCGCTCCTCCCGCAGGACCCGCCCACGCCACTCGCCGCGCACCACCGTCTCCGTCACGCCCGGCAGCACGAGCGCGCAGGCCGAGACGAACGCGGCGCCGCGTCGTTCGTCCGGGGTGTCCGACAGCTGGGCGAGCAGCAGCGCGTTGTTGGCCGGGTCGTCCCCGTGCCGGCCCGACCAACGCGCCGACAACACGCCCGGCATGCCGTTCAGGGCATCCACCGCGATACCGGAATCATCCGCGAGACATGGGATTCCGATGGCCTTCGCACCCGCGCGGGCCTTGATCAGCGCATTGTCCTCGAAGGTGGCACCGGTCTCGGGCTCCTCCGGGTAGTCCGGCACCGCGTCGAGGCCGACGATCTCGACCCCGGTGATGCCCGCGGCGTCGAAGACGCGCTGGAGCTCGGCGAGCTTCTTGCCGTTGCGGCTCGCGAGAAGCACCGAGGACATCAGGCCCGTCCGGGAAGTTCGCCGGGGTACGGCTCGGCGAGTACGGCTCGCTGCGCCTCGAACAGCTTCTCGGTTCCGATCGCGGCCACGTCGAGCAGCGCATCGAGCGTCGAGCGCGGGAACGTCGCACCCTCGCCGGTGCCCTGCACCTCGACGAGCGTGCCGGCGTCGGTCGCCACGACGTTCATGTCCACCTCGGCGCGCGAATCCTCTTCGTAGGGAAGGTCGAGTCGGACGCGGCCGTCGACGACCCCCACGCTGACCGCGGCGATCGCGCACGAAAGCGGTTGCGGGTCGGACAGTTTGCCCGCGGCACGCAGGTAGGTGATCGCGTCCGCCAGCGCGACATAGGCACCGGTGATGGCTGCGGTGCGGGTACCGCCGTCAGCCTGCAGGACGTCGCAGTCCAGGGCGATGGTGTTCTCGCCCAGGGCACCGAGATCGACGCACGCACGCAGCGACCGGCCGATGAGTCGACTGATCTCGTGGGTGCGACCACCCACCCGGCCCTTGACCGATTCACGTGACGACCGGTCGTGGGTGGCGGCGGGCAACATCGCGTACTCCGCGGTCAGCCAGCCCAAGCCTGAACCACGACGCCACGGCGGGACACCCTCGGTGACACTCGCGGTGCACATCACCCGCGTCTTGCCGAATTCCACCAGGACCGAACCCGCCGGATGGCTGGTGAAACCGCGGGTGAACGTGATGGGACGGAGTTCGTCGTCGGCTCTGCCGTCAGCTCGTGTGGTCACGGGTCTCACTGTAACGACCGGCGCGGACACGACAGCTAGGTGAGGTCGAAGACCTGTCCCTGGCTGACGAGCTCCGTCGGACCGGAGAACGTGCTGCGGGCCTCGGCGAGGATCTCCGCCGAATCGGACCACGGGGCGACGTGGGTGATCGCGAGTGTTCGGACGTTCGCCTTGGTCGCGGCCTCCCCCGCCTCGATGCCCGACATGTGCAGATCCGGTGGGCGCTCCGAGGGCGCATGGGTCCACGACGCCTCGCACAGGAACAGGTCGGCGTCGGCCGCGAGGTCGATGAGTTCGTCGCACGGCGCGGTGTCTCCGCTGTAGGCGATGACCTGGCCGTCGGGACCGGTGATCCGCAGACCGAAGGTGTCGGGCGGATGATTGACGTTCATCGCCCGGATTCGCATCCCGCCCAGGGTGATCTCCTGGTCGTCGCTCCACTCGTGGACGTCGAAGGTGTCGGTGATGTCGTCGAGCTGTCCGGGGAATTCCGACGACCCGTAGCCGATCCGGAGGGCGGTGCCGGGTGGGCCGTAGAGCGGCGCCCGCCGCCGTGCCGGCTGTGGTGCGTACCGACGCCAGACGAGCATCGCGGGCAGATCGAGGCAGTGATCGGCGTGGAGATGACTGAGGACGACGGCGACATTGTTGGGGTCGGTGACGCGCTGCAGTTCGCCGAAGACACCCGGGCCGCAGTCCACGAGGACCGGTTGTTCACCGGGTACGGAGAGCAGGTAGCCGGAGCACGCGGCTCCCGGTCCGCCCACACTGCCCGAGCACCCGAGGACCGTGAGACGCATAGGCCCCACTGTGCCACGATTCCGCGCGCGGGCGGCGGCATACGGGTCACAAGTGCGCGGCGATGCGCGGTTGACCCCTCACACGTGCTGCACGGCTCCGATCACCGGCCCCAGGAATCGGTTCGACAGTTTCGCGAAGAGCTCCGGGTCACCGGTCGCCTGGAAGACGCGGGTGGCGTCGCGGCCGGTGTGCGGGTGCAGCAGGTCGGCCTCGGTGAGGACCCGGAAGAGGTCTTTCGCCGTCTCCTCCGCGCTCGACACCAGGGTGACCTCGTCGCCCATCGCCAGCTGGATGACCCCGGACAGCAGCGGGTAGTGGGTGCAGCCGAGGACCACGGTGTCCACGCCGGCCTGCTGCAGTGGTTCGAGGTAGCCCTGCGCGAGCCCGAGGATCTGTCGGCCGCTGGTGATCCCGCGTTCGACGAAGTCGACGAACCGCGGACAGGGCACCGCGGTGATCACCGCATCGCGTGCCGCCGCGAACGAATCCTGATATGCCCGTGAGAAAATCGTCGCCTCGGTGCCCAGCACGCCGATTCGGCCCGTCTTGGTGGCGACCACCGCGCGGCGCACCGCCGGCAGCACGACTTCGATGACCGGGATGGGGGCGTATCGCTCGCGCGCGTCGCGGAGGCAGGCGGCCGAGGCGGTGTTGCAGGCGATGACGATGGCCTTGACCCCTCGCTCGGCGAGGTCGTCGCCGATCGCGAGGGCGTGGCGTCGGATCTCGGGGATCGTCAGCGGACCGTACGGCCCGTTGGCCGTGTCTCCGATGTAGACGATGTCCTCGTCCGGCAACAGATCGATGATCGCGCGCGCCACCGTCAGTCCCCCGACACCCGAGTCGAAGATCCCGATGGGTGCGTCCTGGCCGCCCGCCGGGATTATGGCGCAACCCCCGGTGCGGTGACCGCCGGCTTCCGTCGATCCCGGGCCGCGAGTGCCCACGCCGCGAACACGCCGGCGATCGCGCCGAACAGGTGGGCCTGCCAGGAGACCAGGGGATCCGAGGGCAGGACGCCCCACAGGATCGATCCGTACACGAGGAACAGCACAAGGCCGCCGAGGATCTGCCACAGATCGCGGTTGAACAGGCCGCGGACGATGAGGAAGGTGAGCCAGCCGAACACGATGCCCGACGCCCCGACGGTGATCGAGTACGGCGCTGCGAACAGCCACACACCGACCCCCGACACCACCCAGATGATGCCGGTGACGATGAGGAACCGCCGCGTCATCAACACGAGAAAGCACAGCACCGCGCCGGGCATCAGGTTGGCGAACAGGTGTTGCCAGTCGCCGTGCAGCATCGGCGCCCACAGGATGCCGTCCAGTCCGTCGACCTGTCGTGGTTCGATGCCGTTCTGGTCGAGGTCGTAGTGGGTCGCCACGTCGATGGCCTCGATGACGAACAGCACCGCGACGATGCACGCGGTGATGATCGCCGAACGCAGCCACAGCGGACGCGCGCGTCGCGCGGGCTGCTGCCCGACCGGCGGGGTGTACGAGCTCATGGCTGGAAAGTCCTCGGTAGCGGGGTCAGGCCCAGAGCTGGCCTTCGAGTGCCTGCTCCGCGTCGTCGAGACTACCTTCGTACGCCCCGGTCGACAGATACTTCCATCCCGCGTCGGGCACGACGAAGCCGATGTCGGCGCGGGTCCCGGCCTTCAGTGCCCGTCGGCCGATACCACGCGCGGCCTGCAGGATCGCACCGGTGGAGATCCCCGCGAAGATGCCCTCGAGGTCGATCAGTTCCCGCACCCGCGCGACCGCGTCGACGCCGGTCACCGAGAAGCGGCGGGTCAGCACCGAGTCGTCGTAGAGCTCGGGGATGAAACCCTCGTCGATGTTGCGCAGGCCGTAGACCTCGTCGCCGTACCGGGGTTCGGCGGCGACGATCTCGATATCGGGGTTGCGTTCGCGCAGGAACCGCCCGACGCCCATCAGCGTTCCGGTCGTGCCGAGCCCGGCGACGAAGTGGGTGATCTCGGGCAGGTCGGCGTACAACTCGGGGCCGGTGCCCTCGTAATGCGCCGCGACGTTCGCCGCGTTGCCGTACTGGTAGAGCATCACCCAGTCGGAATTGTCCGCGGCGAGGCCCTTGGCCACCGCGACCGCGGTGTTGGAGCCGCCCGCCGCGGGTGAGGAGATGACCTGCGCGCCGAACATCCGCAACAGCGAACGGCGTTCCTCCGAGGTGTTCTCGGGCATCACGCAGATCAGTTGGTAGCCCTTGAGTTTCGCCGCCATCGCGAGCGAGATGCCGGTGTTGCCGCTTGTGGGTTCGAGGATCGTCGAGCCCGGCCGCAGCAACCCGTCGCGTTCGGCCTGTTCGATCATCCGCAGCGCGGGGCGGTCCTTGATGGATCCGGTCGGGTTCCGGTCCTCGAGCTTGGCCCACAGGCGGACGTGCGGGCCCTCGTCGGAGTCGTCCCAGCGCGGCGAGAGCCGTTGCAGACCGATGAGCGGGGTGTTGCCGACCGAGTCGATCAGGGAGTCGTAGCGGGCCACGCTCAGCCGCCGGCGACCGCGGGCAGGATGGTCACCTCGTCACCGTCGTCGATCGGGGTGTCGAGGCCGCCGGAGAAACGCACGTCCTCGTCGTTGACGTAGATGTTGACGAACCGGTGCAGTTTGGCGGTGCCGTTCTCGTCGGGCGCGACGAGTCGTTCCTTCAGCCCGGCGTTGCCCGTCTCGAGGTCGTCGATCAGGGCGGCCAGCGTCGAACCCGACCCCTCGACGCGCTTCTCCCCGCCGGTGTGGGTACGCAGGATCGTCGGGATGGATACGGTGACAGACATTCTCAGCTCCTGATCTCGATCTCTTCTTCGGTGACCGCACCGTCGACGATGCGATAGCTACGGATCTCGGCGGTCTCGGGGTCGCGCGTGGACACCAGCACGTAATGGACGCCGGGCTCGCCGGCGTAGGAGATGTCGGTGCGGCTCGGGTACGCCTCGGTGGCGGTGTGCGAGTGGTAGATCACGACGGGTTCCTCGTCACGGCGGTCCATCTCCCGCCACACCGCGAGCTGCTCGGCCGAGTCGAAACGGTAGAAGGTCGGCGACCGCTCGGCGTTGATCATCGCGATGAAACGCTTCGGATCGTCGGAACCCTCCGGCCCGGCGATCACCCCGCAGGCCTCGTCGGGGTGGTCGGCGCGCGCGTGCGCGACCATGGCGTCGACCAGCTCCTGCCCGATCTTCAGCATCGGTGTCGCATTCTCCTGTCCACACGTGTCCGCACCCGGGAACCCCGGGTTCCCCGAGGCGCAACATCGTCGCCGCGGCACCTATTCCGTTCGCCGTCCCGACGACCCCCGGTCAGCGGAATGCCGACGGCGCCGTCTGTGCGTAGGTGGGGATCGATGCGACCGGTTCCGCCGCGAGGACCGCGTTCACGATCGCCCGCTGGACGACGTCGGCCGCGGCCCGGCACACCTCGGCGACTACCGCGACGTCGGCATGCATACCCGCCGGCGCCGGCATCGGTGTCGCCGGCCGGACCGCGCCCGTGGCGATGCCGAAGATCGTGTCACCGTCGAGCGGGGAGTGCGCGGGCCTGATCGCCCGCCCGAGACCGTCGTGTCCGGCCATCGCCAGCCGCTTGGTCATCGGCGCGTCGAGCACGGCATCGGTGGCCACGACACCGATCGTCGTGTTGAGCACGGTGTGCTTCGCCGCGAGGTCGGCGAGCGAGTCGATGTCGGCGGCCGATGGCCGGCGCAACCCGAGGCGGCCCAGTTCGGTCTCGCCGAGGTCCCACGGCAGCCCGGTCTGCGGGTCGATGACCGCCCCGACCGGGTTGGCGACCATCAGTGCGCCGACGGTGATGCCGGCCGCGGGACCGGCGTCGAACGTCATCGACGCCGTTGCGACCCCGCCCTTGAGCGCGCCGGCCCGGGCGCCGACACCCGCACCCACACACCCGACGGCGAATTCCGTGTCCGCCGCGCGGACCGCGTCCACTCCGAAGTCCGCGTCGGGTCGGTGGTCCCAGGCACCGACGGGGAGGTCGAAGATCACCGCGGCGGGGACGATCGGCACCACGTGCCCGCGGTCGTCGAGCGGGAGTCCGATCCCGTCGGCCTCCAGCGCGCGCATGACCCCGTCGGCGGTGGCCAGTCCGTAGGCACTACCTCCGCTGAGCACGATGGCGTGCGCGGTCTGGACCGTGTTCGACGGGTCGAGGAGATCGGTTTCGCGGGTGCCCGGACCGCCACCGCGGACGTCGACGGCGGCGATGGCGCCCGGCGCCGACACCCGTACGACGGTGGTCCCGGTGGCCCACCCGTGACCGTCGGGGGCCTCCGGTGCACCGGCGACCCGGGCGTCGGGGTCGACGCGGTGCGCGTGCCCGACGGCGAGGCCGGCGATGTCGGTGATGCGATTGCCGGCCGGGGCCGGTCGGCCGAGTGTGCTCACGAGACCCCTGACGTCGAAGCGGACGAAGTTCCCGAACGGAACCCTAATGGTGTGTCTCGGAAACAGGTGG
>NZ_JAMBDT010000091.1:0-21053 GCF_025143765.1 Gordonia sp. p3-SID1431 | reverse complement strand
ACGGGCAGTGTTGTGACGGTGCGGGTTTCGAGCAGCAGGTCGTAGTAACGGCCGCCGGGGTAGTAGGTCGGGGTCGCGGTGTCGGCCACCATGTCCGACGACCAGCCAGTGGCGAGTGCGCGGATGACCCGTCCGTTGCGGGGACGCGGCACCGCAAGCTCGGACAGTTCGCCGATCAGATCGGTCGACTCGCCTTCGGCGTCGATGTGGATTCCGGTCACCAGGCGCGAGCCGAGAAACTCCTGCCGCGTTGTCTCCTGGAGGACGGACACGCCTTGCCCGAAGTTGTTGGATACCGACGGTTGCGACGCGATGACCCGGATCGGTAGCCCGGCGGCGGCGAGAGATGCTGCGGCGGTGGCGAAGTTGACCCCGAAGAACGAGTTGACCGGATCGAACAGCATGAGGCCGGCGAGGCGCCGGTAGGCGACGGGGTCGGCGCGGCGGAGTGCGTCGGCCGCCACGACGACGAACTCGCCGCCGGCCGAGTGTCCGGAGAAGATCATTCGGTACGGCATCGTCACGTCGGGGCGGTGGGCGGAATCACGGGCCTCGCGAAGGCTTGTCGCGAGCGGACTGCCGGTGTCCCGGCCGGAACCGAAGACCCCGCCGATGGTCCGCGCGAACGCCGCGTTGTCGGCGATGTTGTAGGCGACGGCACACCCGCCGAGGTTGACCGAGTCCAGCGTCGGGCTCACGACGAGGAACCCGGATTTCGCATACGCGCGGGCCACGGAGTCGAGATTGGCCGCAGTACGGGAGAAGCCGTGCTGCAACCACACGATCGCCGAGGGTTCACCGGGCGGGAAGTACCACCGGACCGCGACCCGGACGGGCTTGCCCGCACATTCGGTGGCGATGTCGGACGACGACACGGCCGCCGGCGCTGCTGTCACTGCCGACGGTGTCACACCGACGAACACCACGATCGCGGCAACAACCGCGATGCACCAGCGGAACAATCCTCCCGACATCCGGCAAGTCTAGGACCGGCCGGACGCCACGGTGCGCGGTTTCAGGGAGCGCGACCCCCTCCGGCCTCCGCTCCCTGTGGTGCAGAGGAGCGAAAGCGACCCCCCCACCCCTCCCCAATCCGAAGAACCGCATAACCCATGCTCCCTGAGGTGCGAGGAGCGCAAGCCGCCGGGCCGAGCAGGCGACGAAGGAGCGCGTCGAGGTCGACGAGCCACGAAGGGCCTGGTGAGGCACCTTGCGAGCCCCTTCGTGGCTCGCTTCGCTCGCACCTCAGGGAGCATGGAGTTCAGACGCTCACGAATGTACTTTCGAAGTTCGCGACGGCCATCCCTCTGCTCCCTGAGGAGCGCCCGGAGCTTGCGGAGGGCGCGTCACGAAGGGTCACAGCTTGCGCTTGACCAACTTCCCGGTCGGCGTGCGCGGCAACGTGTCCCGGAAGATGACCTCGCGCGGCAGCTTGAACTTCGCGATCCGCGGTCGGAGGTGATCCAACAGTGCATCGGCGAGCTCGTCGCCAGCGTCCTGCCCCGAGACCGGTTGCACGACCGCCGTCACCCGCTCGCCGAGATCGGGGTCGGGTACGCCGATGACCGCGGCGTCGAGCACCGACGGGTGGGCGAGGAGTGCATCCTCGATCTCCCGCGGGTAGATGTTCACCCCGCCGGAGATGATCAGGAACGAGTCGCGGTCGGTGAGGAACAGGTGGCCCTCGTCGTCGACGTAACCGACATCGCCGGTGGTCGTCCATGTCGGATGCTCGGGATGCTGTGCGCCACTGGTCTTCTCGGGGTCATTGTGGTACTCGAACGGCAGCCGGTCGCGCTCGAAGTAGATCGTGCCGATCGTTCCCGGCGGCACCTCGGTGCCCTCGGGATCGCAGACCCGGATCGTGCCGAGGACGGCGCGCCCCACCGTGCCCGGGTACTCCAGCCACTCCGGGGTGTCGACGATGGTGAGACCGTTGAGCTCGGTGGACGAGTAGTACTCGGACAGGATCGGACCCCACCAGTTGATCATGGCCCGTTTGACGTCGACGGGACACGGCGCGGCGGCGTGCACCGCGACCTTCAGGCTCGACGTGTCGTACCGGGCCCGCACCTCCTCGGGAAGTCGGAGCATGCGCACGAACATCGTCGGCACCCACTGGCTATAGGTGACGCGGTGTTCCTCGATGAGGGCCAGCGCCCGTTCCGCGTCGAACCGCTCCATCACCACCACCGTGCCGCCAAGCGCCTGCACCGAGGCGCAGGTGCGAAGCGGCGCAGCGTGATACAGCGGTGCCGGCGACAGGTAGACGGTGTCGGGACCGACGCCCCACACGGACTGGTTCATCGCGATCATGGTGTCGCCGGGCTCGTCGACCTGCCGGTTCGGCAGTTCGGGTTTGATGCCCTTCGGTCGTCCGGTGGTGCCGGACGAGTAGAGCATGTCCGCGCCTCGCGGCTGGTCGGCGAGCGGTTCGGTCGACTGCGTCGCCGCGGCGGCGTCGAGGTCCTCGTGACCCTCGATCCGGCCGGAGTAGGCGAAACGTGTCTCGACGCCGGGGGTGAGCGGGACCAGCTCGGCGCCGAGGTCGGCGAGAGCGGCGTCGACGATGAGAGCCTTCGCGCCGCAGTCGGTCACGATGTAGGCGCTCTCGGCGGCGGTGAGGTGCCAGTTCACCATGCTCAGGTAGAGGCCCGACCGCATTGCCGCCCAATAGATGTCGAAGATCCGCGCGGTGTTGGTGGCGAGCACCGCGAGGTGGTCGCCGGGCCGCAGGCCGCGGTCGGCCAGGGCTCGGGCGACCTGGATCGACCGGGTCTCCGACTGGGTGAAGGTGACCGTTTCACCAGAGTCGGCCATGAGGACCGCGGGATCGTTGGGTCGGGTGGAGAGGTGGGCTCCGGGGTACATCAGAAAGCTCCTAGCGGGTCGAACCGGTCGATCAGTACAGGTAGTCCTCGCCGCTGGCACGCACGGTCACGTCGGAAAGGCTGATGCCCCACGGCTGGTCGATGACGTGGACGACGGCGTCGGCGAGATCCTCGGGCTTGATCAGCCAGTACTTGATGGAGTCGACGTCGGTGAGTTCGGCGGGCAGGTCGTCGTTCATGAGGGCCGTGACGTGCTCGCCGTAGGAGGCGCCGCGCTGGCCGACGAGGCCCATGATCGCGGTGTCGTTGACGATCCAGCTGGCGAGGTTGGTGCCGGTGATGCCGGTCGGCTTGACGGTGGTGACCTTGATCTTGCCCTTGGCCTCGATGCGCAATGAGTCCGAGATGGTGGTGACCGCGGCCTTGGTCGCGCTGTACACGCCCGAACCCTCGATGCCGGCATTGCCGTAGATCGACGAGATGTTGACGACCTGGCCGCGACCCTGCGCGATCATCTGGTCGTAGACCGCGGAGATGCCGTTGACGACGCCCTTGATGTTGATGTCGATGGCGGCGTGCCACTTCTGCCAGGCGCGGGCGTGGTCGGCGAAGTAGGCGAGCGGCATGACACCGGCGTTGTTGACGAGGACGTCGATGGCGCCGAACTGCTCCACGGTGGCCTTCGCCGCCGCGGCGACCTGCTCCATGTCGGTGACGTCGGCGACCTGGGCGAGCGCCGAACCACCGGCCGCGCGGATGCCCTCGACGACGGCGTTGACGTTGTCGGCGTTGACGTCGACTCCGACGACGTGCGCGCCGGCGGCCGCGGTCTTCTCCGCGATCAGCTTGCCGAAGCCGCTACCGGCGCCGGTGATGACGATGACCTTGTCCTTCAGGTACTCGGACATGGGGGTACTCCGTTTCTGTTCTGGGTGAGACGAATTGAGTGAGTTCAGACGATGTCGACGGCGTCGAGGACGCCTGCGACGCGCTGTCGGTCGCCGCTGACGGTGACCGCCGACCGCCAGGCGCTGCGGGTGGTGCCCCAGCGCAGGAAGTCGGTGGCCGAGGAGGTCGCGACGTCGGCCGGCAGGTCGGCGGTCTCGCGTACGGTGACGATCGTGCCCGCGGTGTCCCGGTCGAGGACGAACGACCGGTCCGTCGCGCCGGTGAGATGCAGGCCGATGGGCTGTTCGAGTGTGGGATACACTGCTGCACCGCACATCTGGGGCAGGCCGGCGATCATCCAGTCGATGGCGGGATCGATGGCCGCACTCACCGACACCTCGGCGGCGTCCAGCGGTCCGAACGGCTGCATGAGGTCGCTGGTGAGATGCACGAGGTGGTCGAAGGCGACGGCGTCGCTGAGCTGGCTCAGCCGGTAGGTGCCCAGGTCGAGCATGTCCAGCGGCTGGTCACGAAGGTCCTCGCCCTGCAACACGGCCAGGGTCGCGAGGCCGGCCTCGGACTGCGCGCGGTAATACTCGACAGCCTGTTCCGACGACCAGTCGGCCCGCTCGCGTACCGCGGCGTCGTTGAGTCGCTCGGACTTTCCGCTCGGATTGTCGGGGAAGACCAGGTCGGGGTCGGCGATGAAGTTGAAGAAGAAGCCCATGTGGGTGACGACGTCGTGGACGCGCCAGCCGTGGCAGGCGCTGTCGGCCGCCCAGTGGGCGGGCGTGAGCCGGTCGAGCAGGGCGAGGGTGTCGTTCACCAGTGCCTTGGCAGCAGTGACTCCGGCATCGGACATGGCCGATCGCCTCCTTGGAATATGTTGTGTACGAGTGTGAATGGACGAGACGGGTGTCAGGCGGGCAGGAAGATCGACTTGAGGTTCTGGTAGGCGGCCAGGCCCTCGGGGCCGAGCTCGCGGCCGATGCCGCTGGCCTTGACGCCACCGAAGGGCGAACCCCAGTCGAGGTTGAAGTAGTTGACGCCGAACGAGCCGGTCTCGACGCGACGGGCGACGTCGACGCCGCGATCGGGATCGGAGGTCCACACCGTTCCGCCGAGCCCGTACGACGAATCGTTGGCGAGCGCGATGGCGTCGTCGACGTCGTCGTAGCGCAGCACGGTCAGGACCGGGCCGAAGACCTCTTCGCGGGCGATGGTGGCCGAGTTGTCGATGCCGGCGAAAACGGTTGGCTCGACGAAGAACCCGCGGTCGACACCCGACGGCGTCCCGCCACCGGTGGTGACCGTGCCACCCTCGGTGCGGCCGCGCTCGATCAGCGACAGCACCCGATCCCGGTGCCGGCCGCTGGCGAGCGGACCGACCGCGACGTTCTCGTCCATCGGGTCGCCGACCGGCAGCGACGCGCACATCGCGCTGATCGCATCGAGGTACTCGTCATAACGGCTGCCTGGCACCAGGATTCGGGTGGACATGTAGCAGGTCTGGCCGGTGTTGAGCAGCGAGGCGGTGGCGAGTCCGCCGACGGTCTGCTCGAGATCGGCGTCGTCGAGCACCAGCGCTGCGGACTTGCCGCCGAGTTCGAGGGTCACCGGACGGATGAGTTCGCCACAGACGCGGCCGATCTCGCGGCCGGCCGGGGTCGAGCCGGTGAACGCGACCTTGTCGACGTGCGGGTGCGACACCAGGTGACGGCCGATCTCGCTGCCGCCGTTGACGATGTTGAGGACACCGGCGGGCAGGTCGGCGGCGATGGCCGCCTCGGCGAGGACGTACGCGTCGAGGCTCGTCTCGGGGGATGGCTTGAGAACCACGGTGCAGCCGGCGGCCAGCGCGGGCGCGATCTTGAACATCGAGAGGATCGCCGGGAAGTTCCACGGTGCGATCGCCCCGACGACGCCGATGGCCTCGCGGCGCACGATCGTCGAGCCGGGCAACGGTTGGCTGGTACGCGTCTCCTCCACCGGGGTGGACTCGACGAGGTCGGCGTAGTAGCGCAGCAGCTGAACCGGGGCCGCGCCTTCCGCGAAGCGCGCCAGCGCGATCGGCATGCCGTTCTCGGACGTCACCGCCGACGCGCGGTCCTCGGCGCGTTTGTCGAGCTCGTCGGCGAACCGGCGCAGGTGTGCGGCACGGTCGGCAGGGGACAGGTCGCGCCAGCCCGACGACCGGAACGCGGTGCGGGCGGCCTCGACGGCCGCGTCGACGTCGGCGGTGGTGGCCTCGGGTACCGAGCCGAACTGCTCCTCGGTGAGCGGGGAGATGACCGGGATCGTCGCCGAACCGGCCGGCGCGCGCCAGCCGCCGTCGATGAAGAAACTCGTGCGGACGGTGTCGATGGTGGTCATGGGTACTCCTCGCTGAGTGTGTCGGCCGTCGAGCGGTCGGCGGCGTGTGTCCATGATCACTCCCACCCAGGTCGGATTTCTTGACATCTCATGACGACTTCTTGACAGTTGGTGCCATGGCCGATCTGATCTGCGCATCCTCGCTCAGTCAGTTACCCGAACTGATTGCCGAACACGATGGCGATGCCCGCGCGATCCTCGGCCGCGTCGGCATCGACCCGGCCGTCGTCGGCGCGTACGACCGGTTCGTCCCGTTTACCGCTCTGTCGACGGTCATCGGTCTGTGCGCGGCCGAGTTCGACGTCCCCGACTTCGGGCTGCGCCTCGCCGCCCGGCAGGACCCCGACATCCTCGGCCCGGTCGCGATCGCCGCCCGCAACGCCGAGACCGTCGGCGATTCGTTTCGACAGGTCTCGGCATTCGCACACGTGTACAGCCCGGCCATCCGCGCTCAGATGCACTACGGCGAGCGGGAGGTCGCCTATGAGTTCGATACCGTGCTGCAGCGTGTGCCGTACCGACCGCACGTCGTCGAACTAGCGATGGGCGTCACCCGGTCGACGTTCGCGATGACGCTGGGCCACGGCTTCCGCGCGAACCGGATCACCTTGGCGCACCCGCCGATGTCCGAGCCGCGCGTCTACACCGACTATTTCGGTTGCCCGGTCGAGTTCGAGGCGCCGGCCAACCTGGTGGTCTTTCCCCGCGGGGTGATGCAACAGACGTTGCGGCGGGTCGACCCCTTGGCCTACGACGTGGCCATCCGATTCATGACCGGACACGATCGCGAGAGGGCCTTCGGCGAGGCGGTCTCGGCGCTGATCGTGCGCGCACTGCCGGCCGGGGCGGCCACGCTGGAGGCGGTGTCGAAGCTGCTGATGATGCACCCGCGTGCGGTGCAGCGGGGTCTGGCCGACGAGGGCGCGACGTTCGAGCAACTCGTCGACGACGCGCGCCGCGACCTCGCCGTCTCACTGCTGTCGAATCGGGGTGTCCCGCTGGCGGCGGTGGCGCGGCAGATCGGATACTCCGAGCAGAGCACGCTGACCCGCAGTTGCCGACGCTGGTTCGGCGTGCCGCCGCTGGCGAAGCGCCGCGAGCTGACTGCCCCGGGCCAGGACTCGTCCCGAGATCTCTAGGAGTCTCCGACGGTCGGGGTGTCGTCGCTGTCCGGGGTGTCGTCGCCATCCGAGAAGTCGTCGTCAGCCGAAGCGTCGTCGAAAATGTCATCGGGGTCTTCTATGCGGACGTCGTAGTCGTCACCGAGGCGGCGGGCCACCTCGCCGATCAGCCGTCGGGCGGCGTCGTCCATCACGCGGACATGGGTCAGATCGAGGACGACGGCGTCGGTGCCGAAGCCTTCGCACGCACGACTGGCGACGATTTCCGCGCCCGCGAAGCGCACGTCGCCCTGGAGCTCGACGACTGTCGTGCCGTCGTGTTCGGTCACCGATCGCAGCGCGGGCCGACCGGTGGGGGCCACGTGCATCATGTGCAGTTCCATGTCGCGCGACAGCCGTTCGAAAACGGCGACGCCGCGCACGCTGTTGCCCTGTCTGTCGAGCTGCGGCGACCACACCGCGAGCCCTACCTGGCCGGGCAATACGCCCAGGATCGCGCCGCTGACACCGCTTTTCGCGGGGATTCCGACCGTCGCCATCCAGCTGCCGCTGCCGTCGTACATGCCGCACGTGGCCATGACCGACAGGACGTGCCGGGTGATCCAGCCTTCCAGGAGGCGCTCGTCGTCGCCGGTCGACAGTCCGCCGTTCGCGAGTACCGACCCCATGACGGCGAGGTCGCGGCAGGAGACCCGGATCGAACACTGGGCTGCGTACCCGTCGACGACCTCGTCGGGTTCGCAGTCGAGTTTGCCCGCCGAGCGCAGCAGGTAGGCCAGCGCGGTGTTGTGGTCGTCGGAGGCGAGTTCGGCGCGGTGGACCTCCTTGTCGACCGAGACCTCGCGTCCGGCGAGAGTGCTGACGAGGTCGATGACGCGGTCGACGCGTTCGTTGGGATCCGCGCCGTTGATCATCCCGTGCACGGCGACGGCGCCCGCGTTGATCAGCGCGTTGCGCGGCCGGCCGGTCTCGGCCTCGAGCGAGATCTCGTTGAAGGCGTCGCCGGACGGTTCGGTGTCGACGCGTTCGAGTACGGCGTCGAGCCCGCGGTCGCGCAGGGCGAGCGCGTAGGCCGGTACCTTGCCGATGGACTGGATGGAGAACTCGTGATCGGCGTCGCCGGCGGTGTACACGGTGCCGTCGATGGTGGCCAGGGCGATACCGAACGACGACGGATCCGCCTGCTCGAGTTCACGATTGCCGGTCGCGACCTCACCGCCGTCGTCGTCGCGGCATTCGGAGAGTACGCGTTCGAGGTAGTCGTCGATGGGGGAGCGCATATCCCACGGTAGCCACCTGGGCTCAGTTCTGGCGGTACGGCATGTACTGCACCGACCAGTGGTTGCCGTCCGGATCGTCGAAGTACACGAAGTGGCCCCACGCCTGTTCGTCGATCTCGCCGGGGTCGACGCCGGCCGCGAGCAATTGTTCGCGGGCCTCGTTGATGTCGGTGACGACGACCTGCAGACCCTTCACCGATCCCGGTTCCGCGTCGCTCAGTCCCTTGCCGAAGGCGATGGAACACGCCGACCCGGGCGGGGTCATCTGGACGAACCGGATCTCGTCGGAGACGACGTGATCGTGGTCGACGTTGAAGCCGATCTTGGAGTAGAAGTCTCGCGCCCGGTCGACGTCGCTGACCGGCAGGATGACGAGTTCGAGTGTCCAGTTCACGGTTCCTCCTGGGGTTGTGGTGTGACACCAGCTTCTCAGGGCATGCGGACAGTTACGGTCCTTATTCGGAGACGTTCGCCCGCATCCGAAAGAACCTCAGAACCGCTGCTGTGTGGGGTGCAAGCGATGCCCTCCCTCTGCTCCCTAATCCGAAAGAACGCCCTGCCCCCTGCTCCCTGAGCTGAGGAGCGCCCGGAGCTGGCGGAGGGCCGTCACGAAGGGTCGCCCCGTCGGCGGATGCGGTGCCGGTCGGGGCGTGTCAGCGCGCGGATCTCCTCGAGGACCTCCTCCCAGTCGTACAGCACGTCGTCGTAGGTGAGGCGCATCGTCATCCAGCGGTCGAGCATGGTCATCCGGTCCCGCCGACGGTCGTTGCGGAATGCGGCTCGGTCGGAGTGGTACGACTCGCCGTCGCACTCGATGAGCAACGAACCCGTGCGGAGATCAGCGTGTTCGCGGTCGCCGATCGACGGTTGCACCTCCACGTCGAATCCCGCGGCGATGAGCCGGAGCCGGACGAGCGACTCGGTGCCGGATTGCGAACGGGCATCACATCGGTCGAACATCGCCGAGACCGCACGGGTTACACGACCCATCTCGGCCTGGAGGTCCGGGATGGTCAAGTCGGTGGCGTTGAGGACCGAGTCGACCACCGCTATCCACTCCTCGGCCGGAAGGCACCGTGCGGCGCAGCCGACCGCCACGGCGATCGGGTCGACGGCCGTCGTCACGGGGAGCGGGCGGCCGAAGCCCTGGCACCACCGGAACGGGCCGCTGGCCTTCGTGGCGGACTTCGCGTGTTTGCTGAGACGAACGTGGGTCTCGTTGTGGCCCGGCGGTATCCAAAGATCCGGCAGGCCGCGCCGCTGATGGAACCGCAGCGCGCTGATGCAGGACAGCGCACCTCCGGCCGTCACCGCGGACACGACGTGGGGGTCCGCCGCGGACGTCCGCACCCAGCCGTATCGGAGCGACGTCAGGGTCTCGGCCTTGCGCGCCTGCGCAATGGCATCGGGCGCCCAGCCCATCGCGGTCAGTTCTCTCAGCGAGTACACGCCACAATCCGAAGTCACACCTGCTTTGACGCACGGAACCGGTCGGTGGTTTCGTCAGATCGGGCCGGGTGTGGAAAGTGTTGTCCCCGTGAGAGGCGTGGGAGGGCAATATGCCCTTCGAGGTCGCTCATGGGGACGAGACTTTGACTCACCCCGCAGAGAACCGGACCGTGGTGCGGATATGGGTGGCTCCGGGGTGGTCACAGGCGGTAGTCGTGCCGGCTTTGGGCGTGGCCAGGCGCGACGGGCCGGTTCCTAGGCTTCGTCGGGCCGGGTGTGGAAAGTGTCGTCCCCGTGAGTGTCGTGGGAGGGCAATGTGCCCTTCGAGGTCGCTCATGGGGACGAGACTTCGGCTCACCCCGCCGAGAACCGGATGGCGGCGCGCACCTGGGCCGCGATCGCCCGTCCGGCGCCGAGCGGCCACCGGTGCATGACGTAGTCGGCGGCCGCGTCGACGGAGAGTTGACGGGTGGAGTTTCCCGCGCGCACCCAGAACTCGGGCGGGGCGTTCTTCCCGGCCCGCAGATAGACCGGCCGCGGGGACGGTGAGCACGTCACCCGGCAGACCGGGACGTCCCCCGACCCGTCGGGCCGCGCGACCGATTCGACTGTGATGCCGACGGCCGCCGCGGTGTTCTGGCCGAGAGTGGTGGTCAGCAGATCGCGCAGCCACAGTTCGAAACGGTCGGCGTCGGGCACCTTCAGTGTGGCGAAGTCGGGTTCGAGACCGAGCGGTGTGCCGTCGTCGGCGACACCGATGAGCAGGGTGCCGCCGTCGGAATTGAGAAACGCCGACACCGTCTTGACGATCACCTGCTCCATCCGCGGGTCTTTCTCGCCGCTGCGCAGGTTGACCCGGGCGGTCGACTTGAACTCGAGCCGATCCGATTCGCCGTCGGAGAGCAGTTGCGCGACAGGGGCATTGGATTGCCGTTGCAACCGCGCCGCGAGCAGGCCGTAGGCGCCGACCGCGACGACCGAACTGATCAGTCCCAGCACGACCGTCGTCACGCTCCACACCCGGAGGTGCTTGTCGACGAGGCCGGCGATGTAGAGGCCGAGCGCGGTGCCGAGGATCGACAGCACCATCGCCGTCGTCGCGTCGAGGCGGGCGCGTCGGCGCAGCAACCACCTGGCGACGACGCCGAACACCCACGCGACCACCAGCACCAGTATTAGCGCGGTCGCCGTCGCCCAGACCGGTACCGCGAACTCGATTCCGCCGATCGTTCCCACACAGCTTTATAGCCCGGAGCCGCGCTCAGCGTGGCTCCGGGCTATAAGGACGTCGAACTCAGATGGCGTCGCCGCCGTCGATGCTGCCGAAGTCGCCGACCTCGACGTTGCCCTCGTCGTCGACGGCGGTGTCGAAGGTGCCGTCGCCGTCGGTGTCGGCGACGGCGATGTCGGTGTGGCCGTCGGCGTCGGTGTCGGCTTCGATGATGTCGATCTCGCCGTCGGCATTGGTGTCGTAGGCGATGGAGTCGGCCTGGCCGTCGCCGTCGGTGTCGAGGATGGCGTCGGTGGTGCCGTCACCGTCGACGTCGGTGAGTGCGGCGTCGACGGCTCCGTCGCCATCGGTGTCGACGAGAACGGCGTCGGCGGGGATCTCGGTGCTCATGGTGGGTCCTCTCGGGGTTCGGCGCGGTGGTGCCGGGGGTTGTGAAGTGCTTCTGGTTACTTGGAGGTGAGTCTGCCCCGGTTTGTTCCCCACGGCCTCGAAGTCGCGTCGGGATCATTCGCGGGGAGTACCCCCCGTCAGCGCAGATCGGCCAGCAACTCCGACAGGAGGGACCGCGCGCGGGAGATGCGACTGCGCACGGTCTGCAGGCCGATGCCCTGGGCCTCGGCGATCTCGGAGTAGCTGAGCTCGCCGTAGACGCGCAGCACGAAGGTCGCCCGATAGGCGTCGGGAACCTGCGCCAACGCTTCGGCGATCCGGTCGGACACGACGACCTGCGCCGCGACGTCCAGATGGCTCATCGGGTCGTGCTCGGCGATGTCGTCGGCGTCGGTGCGTTTGCGGATCCGGGCGAGCGCGGCGTTGGACCCGATGCGGTAAAGCCAGGTCGACAGTTGCGCGTCGCCACGGAAGTTGCCGATGGCCCGCCATGCGGCGACGAGCGCGTCCTGCATGGCGTCCTCGGCGTCGTGCTGATTGCCGGTGATGCGTAAACAGATGGCCCACAGCCGGTCTCGATGTTGTTCGACGAGCGTGGTGAAGGCCGCCTGATCGCCGGAGCGGGCGCGTTCGAGGAGGTCCGCGCCAGAGGTGGATTCGTCGATCAACGACTGCACCCGCTCATCGTAGGGCCGTGTCCCGACCATGGCAGCACATCGCGACTTTCGGTGCCGCGCAGCTCAGAAGTCGTCATCGAACGTCCCGTCTTCCACGGGATCGACGACCGGATCCCCGTCGTCGCCGAAGACGTCGTCGATGGTGTCCCCGAAGTCGCCGCCGATCGGATCGTCACCCGCGAGGTCGGATTCCGCGGACACCTCGCCGTCGAACTCCTCGTCCGCCGGATCCGGCCCGGGTGCGGCGGTCAGGTCGGTGTCGAGTTCGTACGACGGGTCGAACGCGGTTCCGACGGCGGTCTCCCACGCGCCCTCGGGCACGCTCAGCTCGCCCGGGGGGTCGGTGTCGCGCAGCCAGTCGTCGAAGCCGCTCTCCCCGGAGCCGCTGTCATCGTCAAGGTCGTCGGTCATGGTCGTTCGCCTCCGCAGGTATCTCTGTCATCCGGTCGACTGCCGGGCGCCGAGGAGTGATGGACAATTCTCGGCACGTACCTAGGAGTGTCGCCGAGCCCGGAATGTTCCCGCCGGATCGGAAGAAGTCTCGGGAGGTCAGATCTCGTGGAGCAGCGCATGACCGTGCGTGGTCGCGTGGAGCAGTTGCTCGACGAGGTGGGCCCGCTGGCGCCGGTCCCGGCGACGATCCCCGCCCTGCGGGCCCGACTCGCCGAACCGCTGACCGTCGCGCTCGTCGGACGCGTCAGCTCCGGCAAGTCGACGCTGCTCAACGCCCTCGTCGGGGACCGTGTCGCCCCGACCGACCGCGCCGAGTGCACCCGCGTCGCCGCGCTCTACGTCGAGGGAAACCCGCAGCGGGTCGAGGTCATCGGACTCGACGGCACGGTCACCGAACTCCCCGGACCCATGCGCGGCGACCTCGGCCGGCCACCGGAGGAGATCGACCATGCGATCGTCCACACCCCGTCCCGGTTTCTACGCGAGCGCTTCCGCGTCATCGACACCCCCGGCCTCTCGGGTTTCACCGACACCGCCGAGATCGCGACCCGGCGGGTGTTCGGCGGGCAGAGCAGGCTGGCCCGGCCGGACGTCGTCCTCTTCCTGCTCGACGACGCCGCGGGACCGAAGGCCGACGAGGTCGCCTTCCTCGCCGACGCCGGTGCGTCGGCGCAGAACACGATCCTGGTGATCTCCCAGGCCGACCTCATCGCCGCCGACAACCCGATGCTCAAGGCGCAGGAGATCGCTCGCCGGGTCTGGCGACGCTTCCCGGCGATCGCGGGCGCCGTGGTCGCCGTGTCCGGGCTGATGGCCGAGGCGGGCGTCTGCGGGGTCACCGAACGTGAGACCGCCCAGATCTCGCGCCGCGGACAGCTCGAGTCCTGGGAGCTGTTGACCATCCTCGACGGCGGGATGCCCGCGCCGCCGGGGATCGACGTCGACGAACTGGGCCGGCTCGAGCAACTCGTGGGCACCTATGCGATGGACGCCGGGGGTGAGATCGCGCGGCAGGGTGCACGGGCGTACAGCGAATGGCTGCACCGGGTTTCGGGTATCGACGAGTTGCGGCTGGCCATCGGCCGGCGATTCCTGGCCGTCGGCGACATCCTCAAGGCACGCACGGTGCTGGCCGCGCTGCGCGAGTCGGCCTACCGCAGTCCGCGACGCGACGTCTTCCTGGAGGCGATCGACGAGGCCGAGACGTCCCCGGCGCTGCACCGGCTCCGCGAGATCGCCGCGCTCGAGGCCCTCGCCCGATGGCAGCCCGACAGCGAACTGGTCGGCGAGCTCAACGTCGTCGTCGCGAGTCGCGATGTGCGCGTGCTGTTGTCGTTGCCGCCGAATGCCGCACCACCGGCGATCGCGGACGCCGCGCGGCAGCGGGCCACCGACTGCCGGTCGCGGCGGGCCTTCGCGGCGACATCGGCCGAACGGGAGGCGTTGCTGGTGCTCGAGCAGACCTATCAGCTCGTCCGGCGCGGACTGTGGGTCAACTGACGTGATGGTCGACGAGGAGCGCAGGGTGAACGAGGAGAGCAGACGGTGACTTCCAGCGAACCCGCCGCCATGTCCGGGGCCGGGGCCAAGGGACTCGAGAAGGCCCCGGCGAAGAGTGCGACGCCGACGCCGGAGGCGGTCCTGCGCTCGGCGATCGACGCATTGCGCAAGCACGGCGAGGACGCCATCGCCGACCGCGCGACCCGCGTCCGCGACCGACCGGCACCGCAGGGGACCGTGGTCGTCATCGGCGAGGTCAGCCGGGGCAAGAGCTCGCTGGTCAACACGCTTCTCGGGGTCGGCGACCTCGCGCCCGTCGACGCCGAGATCACCACCTCGGTGTACGTCCGGTTCACCCCTGCCACCGACGACCTGCCCGCCGGCACCGCGCTCGTCGAGTTCCCCGGTGCCGCCCACCGCATCCCGGCGACCGAACTGTCCGACTGGGTGACCGTCGGCGGACGTCACGCGGCCGGGGTGCCGGCGGAACGTCTCGCGCCCGGCACGCCCGTCGATTCCGTTCTCGTGCCGCCGGTCTCGGCGCGTGTGGGGGTCGACGCCACGGTGCTGCCCGGCGTCACGGTCGTCGACACACCGGGTGTCGGGTCGCTGGTCCCCGAACACGTCGAGGCCGCGGTCAGCGCGGCGCGCGGCGCGTCGGTGCTGCTCATGGTGTGCGACGCGACCGCACCGCTCAGCGCACCCGAACTCGACTTCCTGCGCAGTGTCAGCGAGGAGGTCGCCTCGGTGGTGCTGGTGGTCACCAAGACCGACCTCGTGATGCGGCAGTGGCGGACGGTTGTAGCCGAGAACCGAAAGCTGATCGGCGCCCACGCACCTCGCTTCGCGCACATCCCGATCATCGGCGTCTCCAACCGCATCGCCGCCCAGGCCGCGGCGATCCGCGATCCGGACCGTCGTGAACGGGCCCTCGCGGCGTCGGGCGTTCCCGAACTCGTCGACGCCCTGACACCGCTGGTCCGCGACGGGGCCGCGTCGCCGGTGCGCAACGCGCTGCAGCTGACGTTCGCCGGGCTCGACGACGTCCGCACGCGCCTGGTCCTGGAGATGAAGGCCGCCACCGCGACTCCCGCCGAACGAGCTGACATCGAAGCCGAACGCGACCGGCTCCAGCGCCTCAAGGATCGTCGTCGGGAATGGCGGGCGCGACTCACGCAGGACATCACCGCGGCGTCGCTGCAGACCGACGACCTCATGCGCGACCGCTTCGACAAACTGCTGGGCCAGTGGTCCACGCGTATCGACAAGTTGCGCTTCTACGAACCGCACCGGGCGGGCCAGGAGCTGATCGCGCAGATGACTGTCGACCTCGAGGCCGCCGCGCGCGAGGTGAGCGCCTCGTTCGTGGCCGGGATCGAGCGGATCGCCGACGCACTGTTCGCCGATGCCGCCATCTCCGACGAGCTGGTCGGGCAGATCGCCGGCAGCGCGGGCGAGCTCAAGCTCCGTGAGCAGGAGAAGATCTCGCCGTGGAAGAACATGGTCGACCCGATCCTGCTCTCCATCGTCGCCGCCGGCGGCCCGCTGGCGATCATCCCGGTGGTCAACGTGGTGGCGGTGCCGGTGTGGGCGGGCGTCGTCGTCGGGTTCCGGGCGTCGAAGGTCGGCAAGGAGAATCATCGCAAGTGGTTGACGAAGGCGGTCGCGGACATGAAGGCCGACGTCCGGTCGCAGCTGCAGTCGATCAAGGCGCAGGCCAGCGGTGACCTGCAGATCGCCTACGACGAACTGCTCGAGCGGCTCCTCGCGGAGTCGACGAAGATCCTGAACGACGCCGCGGCCGATGCCAAGAAGTCGGCGGCCGAGCGGGAGAAGATCGCGCAGGATCTCCGGAACCAGATCATCGCGGTCGACAACGTGCGCAAGTCGATCGCCCGGGTACTTCGAGCGCCCGCCGGATGAAACCCGGTGTGATGTGCAACCATTTGCTCCGGAGGAGGTGGCCACGTGGCGCAGGGGAGCAGGCGGCGACTGTGTATCGACTTCGGCACCAGCAACACCGCGGCCGCGTACCGGGTCGGGTTCGGCGAGCCGGTCATCGTGCCGCTTGGCCCGGGCCGACCCGCGATGCCCTCGGCGGTGTTCGCGGCTGACGCGACCGTCGTGGTGGGTCACGACGCGGTGCAGCGGAGATTGCAGGCACCCGACGCTTTCGAGGACACCCCGAAGTCGCGTATCGACGACGGCGAGATCGAACTCGGCGACCGGTTCTGGCCGGTCGAGGATCTGATCGCCGCAGTGCTGCGGCACGTGCACCAGACCGCGTTGCGCCACAGCGGACTGCCGATGTTCGACTCGATCGTGCTGACCCATCCGGACCGCTGGAGCGAGCGACGCAAGAACGTCCTCCGGCGCGCGGCGCAGCGGGCCGGCATCCCCGCGGACGCATTGCGTGTCGCCTCCGAATCATTGGCCGCCGCTTGGTACTACGTGTACCGCGGGCACGACGTCAGTGGTGGCGAACGGATGTGTGTCTTCGACTTCGGCGCCGGCACGTGCGACGTGGCGGTCCTCGTCCGCGACGGCGCCGAGGGGTTCACCGTCACCGGGTCGGGCGGCGACAACCACCTCGGCGGCCGGGACCTCGACGCCCGGATGATCCGTTGGGTGCACGACGAGGCCGCCGAACTCGACCCCGACCTCCCGAGCCGGCTCCGATCCCCGGCCGCCGCGATCGCCTTGGCCGATCGGGTGCGGACGGCGAAGGAAGCGCTGTCCGACACCGCACAGGCCGTCATCGAACTGCCCGGCACCCGGCACACGCTGCTGCTGACGCGACGCGAGTTCGAGGCGATGATCGGACCGTTCGTGGAGCGGGCCGTCGAGCTGACCCGGGACGCGATCGCGCGGGCCGACGCCGCGGGCACCGGTCCGGGCGGGCCGGTCATCGTCTATGTCACCGGCGGGACCAGCAGCATCCCGATGTTGCAGTCCGCGCTGTCGTCGGCCGGCCGGGTCGCCCGGATCGGCGACCCGAAGGTCGTCGTCGCGCAGGGTGGGCTCCTCCGCTCGACCAACGTCGTCCCGGGGACCGAGGCCGGCGGCTTCGACGCCGGGCGGGAGACCGATCCGCGGCGGACCGTGGGCCCGGGGATCGACGTGTCGGGTCGTCGAATCGCGTTCCCCGCGTTGCCCGGCGGTTCGGTGATCGCCGCCGTCTCGGTGCGCAACGGCCAGCCCGTACGAGCGGGGGAACCGCTGGCGACCGTCGATTCCCCGGCCGGGCGGGTGACGATCGACGCACCGGTCGCGGGCACGGTGCACGGCCTCGACCTGCGGTCGGGCGCCGCCGTCCAGCCGGGTGCGGTGTTCGCGGCGGTCGGACCGGTGGACCTGCGGCCGGACCAGTGGCCGCGGCTGCATCGGATGCCCGCCGGCACATCAGTGGTAGCGGCGCGGCCCGTGATGCAACCCGTCGTCCCGCAACCCCTCGCACCGCAACCCCTCGCCCCGCAGCCCGTCGCTCCACCTGCCCACATCTCGCAACCCGGCTCGGCGCAACCGATTCCGGAACCGGGGAAGGTGAATGCGTTCGGGCTGGCGGGACTCATCGTGGGAATTCTCGGGTTTCCGCTGTGCCTGGGCACGATCGTCGGCCTGGTACTCACGGTCGTGGGCATCACGCGTGCCGGTGGCCGTCGCGATGCCCTCACCACGACGGCGCTCGTCATCAACATCCTGGGCGCCGTGGCCTGGGTGGCGTTCGTCATCTGGGCGGTCATCAGCGGCTGACCCGCACGCCGCCGCGCAGGTCGTCGGTCAGGGATGGCTGTCGATGTCGAACTGACGCCACGCGGCGTCCCACTCTCGTGACCGGTGCCGATCGGCGACCAGGCGCACGAGCACGGTCGAGCCCCACCAGACGAGCACGACGAGCATCACCACCCCGGCACCGGCGATCAGGCCCTCCATCACGGCGTCCGTCGTGGTCACGGGCGGGCCCACCACCGCACCGGTGTCATCGAGCCAGACGGTCCGGACCCGGCCGACGGCGTCGAGCGGCTCGGCGCCGACGGTCGCCGTGAGCCGGTGACCGTTCGGGTCCTGCCACGCCACGGTGGTGTGGTCGGTGGTGTTCTGGCCGCTGTCGTTCGGCACGTCGGCGTTCGGCACGTCGGCGCTCGGAACACCGACGCCCGGGACGCCGGCACTCGGTGCACCGATGCGTGATTCCCCGTTGCCCTCGACGGACGCGCGAATGATGGTGGCGCTGACCGAATGTCGGGGTTCCTGGTGCTCGATCGTCGCCTTGTGCGCCGCATAGGTGTTGCCCCCGACGGTCAGGGCGACCATGAGCCCGGCGAGTGCTGCGATCCACAACATCACGAGTGTCGCGGTTTCCAGGCGGTCGGCGCGGCGGACCAGGCCATTCGACGATGCGTGCATCACGCGCCAGCAGTGGAGTTCGCGGGCGAGGAATCGCAGCATGTCCCCCTCCTGATGCCGGTCGCCCCTTACATGGTCGTTGCCGGTGGCCCGCCGGGACAGGGCCTTTGGTCCCGAAACGGGCGTCGCACCGGCGTGTTCAGTCATTCGACTCACAAACGATCCGTGCTCGGCGTATCCTCGCACTGCGCCGATGGCCGACATCGTGTGGGGGTGCCGGGGCGTAGGGGGTCGACTCGAGGGGCTCCGATCTCGCTCCTCGTCGGTGTCCACGATCGTCATGGTTCGACAGGTCGTCGACGGTCGTGGTCTGAGTGGAGGGGTTGACGTTGACCAGCGTTTTGTCTGTGGGCGCATCGAGACGCGGTGCGCGCACGTTTCTCACGTCGTCGGCGATCGGCGAGGCGATCGACATCGAGGAGTCGATCGTCCTGACCGGGTACGCGGCACTCGCCGAGAGTTCCGCGGACTTCGGGGTGACGCCGGACCTGATGCGTGAGGTCGACGCGGCCGTGCACCGGCACCGGGCGATCATCGCGCGGCTTCGGCTGATGCGAACCGAAGCTGTTGCTGCCGAACAGGTCTCGTCGCCGCACGACGAGGCGCTGGCCGTCCTGGGTCTCGGTGGTCCCGATGGTGATCCGATCGCCACGGACGTCGAGCCGTCGAAGGTGGTGCGGTCGTACCGCGACGCCGACCCCGATGGTCGGCGTCCGGCGCTGGTCGCCGTCGCGTACCTGCTCGCCGCGGCGCACGCGCTGACCGACCCGACGAACTGTGGGACCGCTTCGCCCGCACTCAATCTCATGCCCCCGCCGCTGCATCGGGATCGCGCCCTCCTGGAGAAGGTGCTGACCCACGCCGTGGCGATGTCCGAGCGGGACACCCGTGCGGAGCTGGCCGCTCACATCACCGCTGCGAGTGCCGCGTTCGCCGACGCCGGCGGCGTGACCGACCGTTCCCTCTCCGTGCTGCGGTACAACCCGCACTCGTTGCGCACCTCGTGCCGGTCGATGGGTCTGGGCGAGGTCGACATCTGTATCGCCGGCTGATCTGATCGGCCACCGGGCGCGCGGCGATTACTCTGGGCGTCGTGACCACGTCGGTTTCGCAGCGCTATCGGTGGCTCCTGCACGTCGATCTCGACCAGTTCCAGGTCGCGGTCGAGCGGCTGCGGGCCCCCGAACTGGTCGGGGTGCCGGTGATCGTCGGCGGCAACGGCGATCCGACCGAGGCGCGCAAAGTGGTCACCTGCGCGTCGTATGAGGCGCGCGACGTGGGTGTCCGTGCGGGGATGCCGTTGCGGGCGGCGCACCGCAAGCTGCCCGACGCGGTGTATCTGCCGCTCGACATGGGCGCCTACGACGCGGCGTCCGCCGAGGTCATGGACGTCCTGCGGGCCACCGGTCACCCGGTCGAGGTCTGGGGCTGGGACGAGGCGTACCTGGGGGTGAGCGCGCGCGGGGCGGAGGTCGACCCCTTCGACGACGCGGCCATCGTCGACCTGGCCGAACGGATCCGTTCGGAGATCCTCGACCGGTGCGGGCTCACGAGCTGCGTCGGGATCAGCGACAACAAGCAGCGCGCGAAGATGGCCACCGGATTCGCCAAGCGTCCGCCCGGCGGCGCGCGAAGCGGTGTCGACGCGCCGCGCGTGTTCGTGCTCGACGACCGCAACTGGCTCGAGCTGATGGGGGAGCGGCCCACTCGCGACCTGTGGAGCGTCGGGCCGAAGACGTCGGCGAAGCTCGCTGCCACTGGGATCACTACGGTGACCGAGCTGATCGCCACTCCGGGCGACGACTTGATCGCCACCTTCGGTCCGCACCAGGGCAATTGGCTGTACGTCCTCTGCCGCGGCGGCGGTGATTCGACGATCACCGCCGAACCCTGGCTGGCGCGTTCGCATTCCAAGTCCCGCACCTTCGCGACCGACCTCAGCGACGCCACCGAGATGCGCGCCGCCGCCGCGGACCTCCTGCGCGAGTTGCTCGATCAGGTGGTCGGCGAGGAACGCCTGCCGTTCCGGGTCGCGGTGACCGTCCGCACCACGACGTTCTACACCCGCACCAAGTCGAGGAAGCTCCCCGCGCCCACCCTCGACTTCGCCGAACTCGAGTCGGTGGTCGCCGACCTGCTCACCAGGTTCGACATCGACCGCCCGGTCCGCCTCTTGGGCGTACGCCTCGACCTGGTGACCGACGAGGAAGGCGCCGCAACCTGAAATGCCCCTCCGCTCCCTGATCAGAAAGAAGCGCCAGCCCCTGCTCCCGAGCCCGATGGGCGTGCTTAGCCACCGCTCCTTAGTCCAAAGAAACGACCTGCCCCTGCTCCCTGAGCCTGAATCCGTGGAAGGGGTTTCAGGTGGGGTGGGTTGGGGCGTGTGATCGTCTGATTGTGTTGTGGGCGTGTGGTATTCGCTGACTTGTGTCAGCTTTTTCACTGGGGTTCCT
>NZ_JAMBDT010000090.1:0-21064 GCF_025143765.1 Gordonia sp. p3-SID1431 | reverse complement strand
CAGAGGTTGTCGAACCCGGTAGCGAGCTAAATCCGTAGTCCTTGAGATGAACTGGGGCGAGTCTCTCATCTGTTTGAACTCGTCCTCGTTATTCGCCGATAGTGTTGCGTTATGTCAGGTACTCCTGACGCGACCCGACTCTTGTGTCTGGTTATCCTGACACAGCGGGTCTACCCTATCGGCATGGGCTGGGTACACGAGAGCGCCACGCACTTGCACGAGGCGGCGTTGGTGCCGTTCTTCGAGGACGGGGCCGAGAGCCACGGGTCGACCATGGTCGACGGCGTTGACTACGAGATCGTCGGGACCGGCCGGCACCCGGACGAGGATCGTCGGCGGCCGTCGGCCGAGATCGTCGGCTGGCTGTTGTCCTGCAATTGCGCCCGGCGAACCAGCTCTGATGTGTCGACCTGGACCGATCCCGTCCAGTGGACGCGGGTGCCCTCAGCGTCCCTCGAGGACCTGGCCCGCCACCAGGTGTTCGCCCCCGACATCGACCTCGACGTCAACGTGCGGCCCGATGTCGCGGCGGCCGCCCAAGCATTGTGGCGGCGTGAGCATCTCGATTCGATCGACATCGACGACGAGATCCGGGCGGCCGTGGAGGCCCGCAGGGACGCCGACGCACTGCTCGACGCCGCGGTGGCCAAGGCCCGCCGGCTGGGTCGCTCGTGGGCCGACATCGGCGCGGCGACCGGCATGACCCGACAATCAGCCAACGAGCGCTGGAAAGACCGCACGTGAGTGCTGCCGGGCGAGTATCGTCTAATTCGATTCTGCCGCAGGTAGTTTCGAAATCTGATACTAGATATCATGTCGTCAGGACGGGCGTCGGCTGCCAGCACATGGTGACGGTGGTGCCGTCGGGTCCGGTGGTAAGCGCATGGGTGTCGCTGAGCGCAGTGATGAGTGCGAGTCCGCGGCCGCGGAAGCGCTGTGCGGGGCTGAGGTCCCAGGTGCCGGTGTCGGTGACAGTGATTTCGAGGGTGCCGCTGGGGCGGCGGCGGCTGCGCACGGTGACCGCGCCTGGCTCTCGAGCGTCTTTGTAGGCGTGTTCGGTGGCGTTGGCAATCGCTTCGTAGACGGCCAAGACGATGTCGGCGCGGCGTTCGGTGTCGGCCTCGACGGTTGCTGTCACCCACACGGTGAACAGTTCGCGCAGTCTGTGGGCGGCCTCGGCGGTGGCCTCGACCGATCGTTCGAAGTCACCGGTGGAGTCGCCATCGAGGTGCTGTGATGAGTCCACGCCGTCGTGTTTACCCAGTCGGGCTGCCGCTCATTCCGGTGGGTCTGGTCATGGCGGTGACGGCGTGGGCGAGGGTGGGGTAGAGGACGATTGTCTGGTCCAGGCCCATGAGCGTCAGCGGCCGCGACGTTGCGGGTGCGGCGGCCACGACTCCGAACAGTCCGGTCGGTGCGATCGCCTCGTGGGCGGCGACGAGTGCGGCCATGCCGGCCGAGGCCAGGAAGTCGGTGGTGGTCAGATCGATGATCAGGCCTCGTGGTTGTCCGTGCAGCGCGTTCGTCACCTCCTCGGACAGTTGTGGTGCGGTGAGAACGTCGATGCTGCCTTGGACGGTCAGGATCACCAGTTCTTCGTGCTGCGCGGAGACGATGGTCATCAATGCCCGGCCGGCGGTGTCTCCGCTGTCGTCAACGAACACGGCATCGGGGTTGTCTGGCTGCACGGTGACTCTCACTTTCACGGAAGGGGGTCACACGACTTGCTGAGTGACCCGGTCCCGACCGACTACATGATCACGGCTATCTCAACGCCATCCAAACCTAGTCCGCCGCCACCGACGGCGCGCGAAGGGTGAAGTGACCTTATGTCACACATCGTTCGCGTACCTCCGGTTATCTGCCGGTAGCGTGAAGGAATGCCGATCGCGTTGACTACCTTGTTTCCCGACGGTTCTGTTCCCGATCGCGAATGGGTCTTGGGCCAGTCAATTCGGTTCGATCCGGCTGCGGTGCGCGCACGCTTGCCGGATGCTGCGATGTGGCCTGACGAGCTCGACAGTGTGTCGGCGGGCAGTGGTCGCTATCGAGTGGTTTCGCGCCGCGATGTCTTTGAGGTCGCAGCCCGAGCGGTGCAGGACGGGTCGCCGATCGTAGCGGCGCAACTGCACGTGGCGTGTGTGGTGTGGGGTACGAGTCCGGGCCTGACGATGGTGCGGGCGCTGCGTCCCCTCAGCCAGCCCGACGCCGCGGAGAAGCTCGCCAAGGCTCTGGCTGTCGTGCGGACCGAGGGGCCGGTCAGCGCCTACAAAGCCCTCAGCGGGCGCAACCGGTTGAAAATCACCGGACTGGCGGCGGGCTTCTTCACCAAGTTCCTCTACTTCGGCGGGTACGACGCCAATGCGTTGACAGGCCGCCCACTGATCTATGACAGCAGGGTTGTAGACAGTCTGCGTCGAGTGACCACCGAAGAGTGGGAGATCGACGGCCCCGCTGACATGTACGGCCGTTACCTTGATTTGGCTGCGGACTGGGCCCACGACTTCGACACCACCCCGGATGTGATCGAACGAGCACTGTTCGGCCGCTGACAGCCCTCACCGCACTCCTTTTACATGAGCAATCCGCCCCGGGGGGTCTGGTCAGGTCTGGAAGCAACCGGCGATCGCTGGCCCGGTGAGCTGGCATCGGTTCCGGGCAGATCATTGCCCGAGACATGGTCGTTCGCTACGTTCGCGAGAGGGATCGACACCAGACTGTGCCGTTGTTGGGAGGATCATCGTGGCTGATCACGACGTGCGATTCAGCGCCAGTAGGGTGCGCGTTGCTGGCATCGACTTCGAGTTCGATGTCGCGATCGACGGGAGAACTCTCGGCACCCTTTACGTTTCTGAGGGCAATCTGCAGTGGCGACCCAAGCACGGGCAGAAGCGTATTCCGATCTCGTGGAAGGAATTCGCTGAATGGGCCGAATCGTAGCCCGCAGGAGAACCCCACGGGTCGCCGGCACCGGCAATGCGGACGGCCGACGAGTGCAGTTATGCCTGCTTCAGCCGTGGCGGCAAGCCGTAAATAGCTTCTTCCCTGGCGACGACGACGACCCGGATGTTGACGATCTCGTCTGGCTGACCCCACGAACGTATGCTGCCGGCGACATCATGGTGTACCTGGTCGACGCCCCCAGCCCAGCGATCATCAAGATCGACACCCTGTCCCGCGGCTCCGAGGACGATGGCCTGAACGCCGAACCCGACTTAGAGTGGGGCCCCTTCGACCAGGGATTGTCGCTGCGGGCGACCGCGAGAAGTGCCTGAGACAGTGAGCGGGCGCCCGTCGTCAACTCGCCCTGGTCGTGCATGAGCGTTTGATCGAAAGGGTCAACGACCTGTGGTACGGCCATAACCGACCGGGCCGCACGCCAGGTTCTACACCCTGACCACCGGATGATTAACCGGTTGGCGCCGGTGAGGGTGGTGGCGGGTTGCGGTCGCCGGGTTGGGGTATCGGAAAGGTCATCGACGGGCTCGGTGGGGCCGGTGGTGCGAGCCGGTTTTGGGGGTTGGCGCGCAACGCGGCCTCAGCTGCGGCTAGGGGCGCGGAGGCTCTGTCGCGGGCTTGTTGTTCAGTCACAGGCTTGCGGCCGTCGACAGGGACGAGGGTGTACCACTTCTCTGACTCGAGGTAGCGGGTGGCGAACAGGTACCACTGGCCGACCTTGAGAGGTCTGTCGCCGTTGACGGAAATGTAGACACCGTCTTTGACTCCGCCTTGCTGGTTGACTACCACGCTCTCGGGGACTTCACCTTTGATCGCCGTTTTGGTGAGCACGCTGTACTGAGTTTCGGGGAGTGGCCCGAGTGCCTTGGTGCCGGCGGCTGATTCGACGCGGCCGGTGAAGACGTGCGTCGAGATCGCCATCAGGTTGCGTAGGTCAGAGGTGTCGGTGATCGAGTCCGCATGGGCGGTCGAGGTGGCCGTGGCCGATTCGAGGGGAGGGATGCCCTCATTGACGGTTTGTTCGCCGCACGCGGCCAGGGTGGCAGCGGCGAAGATGCCGACGATGCCGAGCGTGAGGGCCGCCGGTCGTGTTGCTCGGTGGTTGGTGGTCATCAGAATCCCCACTTGTTGTGGTAGAGGTCGCGGGTGAGCCCAGTGGGCGTGTAGGACGTTCCGCGGGCCCCGTCATTATCTGCCATCAGGTCGTTGGAGCAGGTGTGGAACAGTCCCAGTGCGTGCCCAATCTCGTGGGCGATCACCCCCGCTCTCCTCGCGAACTCGACCTCGATGACCAAGCCTTGGTGCACGGATGGGTTGCCGGCACCACCGACGATGACGGCGATGGCAACGGTGATGGCGAACCGCGTGCCCGCCGATTCGACGAGGGCATGCTCGTCGACAACGAGATCCTCACCGACTTCGTCGAGCAGACCTACCTTGATCCCACCGACGACCGGGTCCTCGACGAGATCTTGAACCGCGAAGTCGCCCCCGGCATTCGTGTCGGCGACGTCGTTGACCGCGAGCAGCTACGCCAACGCCTGCTGGCGCAGCAGGCAGCAGCCGCACCCCCTGCGCCGCAGCCGATCCCGGTCTCCCCGCAGCGGGCACGACAATCGGCCAAGACCCGGGTCAACCAGCGCACCAAGGCGGTCGCCAACCGAATTCTGGCCGACCTCGACCTCCCGCCCCGGGGTCACCAGCTGATGGCCGTCACGGGCGGCCCGCGTCAGCACAACACGGTCATCGCAATCCGCCGTCTGGCCGCGGCGATCAACGAGGCGGTGGGCATGCCCAACGGCACCCGCGGCGAGTGGTCGGGCGAGCAGTTGACCACCATCTTCGAACGCATCGACAAGATCGCCGACACCGTCCGCGACACGTTGAGATCCCAACTGTCCCAACGCGGGTAAAACCTCACCCGTACCGTGCCCCAAAGGAGTCAGCATGCCCACCACCAAAGCGATCCTGCGCCACGTCCGTGTCGAGACGCCCCGCACGAATCACGAGCGTCCGTGCGCCGCCCACCGCAAAGGCAAGAAGGCCCACTTCATCCTGGCCGGTGACACCCACCTGGTCATCACGGAAAACGACAAGGCGATCAGATACTGCCCGCCGGCGGCCGCCGAGATCCTCGACGTCGCTCAACAGGACCTCGCCACGCTGCGCCAGCAGCTCGGCCTGTGACGCCGACGGGCCTATGTCTATCTGGCTAGCTAAAGCCCTGTCCCCCAGCATTTTTCAACTGGTAACGGGACGTGTTGAACTAGGGCGAGTTGCAAGAAGCAGTCCTGATCGACAAGGTCTATCCCAAGCCCCAATCGGTCCATGCCCCGAGTAGCGCGATCACTCCGGCCGTTACGCCAGCCGCGAGCGAGTACGCCCAGCCAGCCCAACGGGTGCGTGCCGGGAGCATAACCGCGATCCCGGGAAGGAGTAGCACCGCCCATGCCAGCAACCACGGAACCCAGTACGTGGCGATGAGCGGCCTGTCCACCGGTGCATCCAGGGGCGCGGCGGTGGGTTCCGACAAGCCCAGCCAGCTCCGTGTCAGATGGGCGAGCGGGATCACGACGAACATCCCGACTACGAAGCCGATGATAGCGGCGGCGACGACCTGGGCCTTGCCTGCACGCGATACGGCGAAAGTGGCTACCATCGACCCACCTTACGGTGAGTCCCGGCTCAATCTATGGCACCGAGGGCCGGTTCGTAAGAGAACTTGTTTAGCGCGAAAATCTCATCCGCAACGGCGGGTTCGTCTCGCGGGAGTCGGTGTACCGGCTGGGCGACTACGGTCCCGATCGCCGCCTGAACAACTGGATCGCTCCGTTCAACTCGATCTACGAGGAGCTGGTCGAGGACCGCGGTCTGGAGTCGGAGACCCTTCCGGTCGCGGCGGTGTACGACCGAGCGGTGAGCGGGTACCAGCGGGCACGCGGGTACCGCGTGTTCCAGGGGATCGTGCGACTGGTCCGCGAGCGCGAGGACCGCCTCACGCAGGCATAACCACGTATGAGCGAAAGCCTCCCGCTGCCTGGGATGTCCGGGCAGCGGGAGGCTTCGTTCCTACTTACCGCTTGGTGAGGCTGTAGCCGAGGGTGTCGGCGAGCATCGTCAGGAGCTGGTGGGCGTTAGGCAGGTGGGCCTCGGCCATTCGTGCTGCAGCTCGTTCGCAGTCGGAGTCGTCGCCGCACAGGCATTCTTCGCTAAGAGGGTGCTCTGAACGACGCGTTGCTGTCGCTAAGCAAGACCAACCCTGGAGCTTTCGATGACGTGGCTTCCAGGTTGTGGAAGTCTTCAGGACTGGATATGGCCATTCGCAATGGCGGTTTCGGGCTCGGCGATGCCTTCGGTGGTGATCGCAGCTTGCTGCCCGACCCTTCCAACTGGCCGGACCGTCGCTCGGGACCCCCGGATAGCACCGATGGCGAGGCTGACAGCTCGCACAGCGGTGATGGATAGTGCGTGTTCCGCTTACGATCACTCCATCGTCACCACTACAAGTGGTCTTGAGGCGGCGATGATCATGCTGACCTGGCGTTGCAGCGCGATGATGAGGTCTTAGAGCTGGTCGACAGCCCAGGAATGCGGGTACTGACGACGAGCAGTGATTCAAACTGGTTTCCGTCAACCAATGTTGACGGATCGCGGAGACACGGGCACGCTGGTCTGCATGAGGACTGGACTGGACCGCGGCGACGACGACGAGACACCAATCGAGCAGCTTTCCCGAGTCGCAGATTGGCGACGGGAGATTGCCCGCGAGGAGGAAGTCGCGGTGCGGCGGGCACGCCTGGCAGGACTGTCGTGGGCAGAGATCGGCACGCTCCTTGGAACGACGAAGCAGGCAATGCACAGGAAGTACCGCCGGGTCGGTTGAGAATTCAACGCACCAGACTCAGGTGCGGTAGGCGTGGGCTCGGTGGTCGATTCTGACAATGACGATGGTGTGGTTGGGGTCGTCGATGCGGAGCAGGATGCGATAATCGCCGCGGCGGGCGCTGTGAAGGTCTGCGAGGTCGTCGCGCAGCGGCTTGCTAAGCCGGTGGGGGTTCTCGGCGAGCGGCCCGGAGATGAATTCGATGACGGCGTGGACGATCCGGGATGGGAGTCGTTGAAGGTCGCGTCGAGCTGGGGATGCGACCTCAACCCGGTACGGGGCGGACGAGTCTGTCGGAGCGTCGCTCATTTCGGCGGCATGCCGTGTTCGGCGCGCAGGTCGTCGATGGAGACGGTCTCACCGGCCGCGTACTCGGCGTCTGCGGTAGCGACGTCGTCGCGGACGCCGGCGCGTGAGAGCCAGTAGATCGTCTCGTGCAGCGATTCGAGGTCGTCGGCCGACATCAGCACCGCGGCGGGTTTGCCGTGCTTGGTGATCGTGATGATGTCGTGCGTGCTCTCGGCGCTGTCGACCAGCGCGGAGAGCTTGTCCTTAGCTTCACCGAGTGGCACTGTCGTCATGGCTACATGATAGCCGCAATACTAGCCTTCCACTAGCCTCGTTTTTAGCCGATAATGTGCCTTATGTCAAGTAAGCCCCTGCATATTGCATCAGATGCAACACGTGGCCTGAGATCCGTCATTTGGATGTCAGTTGGCGACCTGGGGATTCGTCACTCGTGTCAGTAGCGCTCGTCACCGGAGTCATCTACCCGTGCGTATCTCGAGCGCGCACCGCCACCCTGACTCTCGATCTGTAGATCAGCGGATGCCTTCGGCCGCCAGGCCCTCGCGCTGCTGGGTGGCGTCGATGCTGAATGCGCCGCCGTGGATCAGCTCACCGAGGCCACTACCGAGGCATTCCAGCAGTACCCCGACTACGCGGTGATCACCAGTTTTCCTGGCCTGGCTGACCTCTCCGGCGCTCGGGTGCTCGGCGAGATCGGCGACGACCGCGAGCGGTTCACCGACGCCCGTTCGCTGAAGGACCTACGCCGGTTCTGTGCTGATCACGCGGGCCTCCGGGCGCAGCATCTCGATTACCCGCCGCGTGGTGAAGAACAACCGACTCAACGCTGCAGGATTCCTTTGGGCGTTCGCCGCGATGGCGAAAGCCGGCGCACCCCAAGACCATTAACGCCGAGGACGCGACCGCGGCGATCGGCACGCCGCTGCGCTTCGGCACCTCTTCGACCGCTTGCTCGGGCAGCTCCACTACTGCTTGCAAACCGGTCAGCACTACGACCCGATCAAGGCGTTCGGGCCCGCTCAGGACGCGTCCTTCGAGATCGCGGCTTGACCTCTTGGTGTGATCGGAGGTCTTCTTCGGCGCGTTCAAGACCGATATCGACGCCGAACTCGCCCAGCTCGGCCCGACCGGGTACCGGCCCTTGTGGGTGCGCGACACCCTGTTCTGAGTCAGCAGCACGGCGCCTCGCCGGCCGGGTCGATGAGCGCCTCGGCCAGTGGGCGTGCGAGCTGGGTGTAGGCGTCGGCGACCGGTAGCACGGTCATCCCAGGATGCTCGGATCGCCACTGCTCGGCGGCGTCGGGAGTGGCCAGGAACATCTGCGGATTGCAGCAGGTGGCGCGGACCTGCCCGCCCCGGATCCCGGCGGGGTCGACGAAGGCCACCATCGCGGCGGCCGGTTGCAGGTCGGTGACTCCCGTGACTGGATCGACGGTCAATCGCACGGCGCTGACGGTAACCGGGCACTCGGATTCGACGTGTGCGCTCGCCCCGATCACGGCGGGGAAGACGAGCGTGTCGGGCGCACACCAGGTGTAGAGCTGATGGCCTGCGACGGTGAATCGGTGCGGGGTCGGATTCAGGGTCAATCCCCACCCGAGGACCCGGCCCTGCTCGTCGTATTCGATGTCGGCGCCGATCGGTGTCTCTTCGAGATCTCCGGCGTCGACACCGGCTGCGGCCGCCAACTCCGTGACGGTGACCGGCGCTCCGTGGGCCAGCAGCCGCAGCGCGGCCCGCAGCAGCGCCCGGTCACGGTCGGCTGGTGCGATCGTGGCGAAAACGTCGGCGGGAATGGAGTCGGTGCTCATGAGAGTCAGCCTTTCCGAGAATGCGTCGGGTGCGATGTCGATGACGGTAGGGTCTGCCCCCGGGGGCAGAGTCAAGCCCGCGTCGGGCATCGGCACGGACCTCGGTCCAGCACACATCGTCGGCGGCCCACCGCGCACGGTGGATGCTGGTGAAGTCGTCGATGCGGTCGAGGATCTGCTGGGCGTCGCTGATCCGGCGGTGCAGCCGCTGTCGCGACCGCTCCAGTAGCTCGGCCAGACGCGCGCCGACCGCTCCGTCTCCACTATCGACGGCGTCATCGGTGAGCTGGCAGATCTCGGCGATGGTGAGCCCAAGCCCGCGCAGCTCGCCGATGAACCGCACACACCACAGTGCGTCATCGGTGTACAGGCGGTAGCCGGCCGCGCTGCGCCCCAGGGTGTGGATGAGCCCGAGGTCGGTGTATTCACGCAACGCCTTCACCCTCACCCCGGTCCGCGCCGACAACACGCCGATCGTCATGTGCCCGTTCATCTCGGCCTTTCCTGGAGGAGATCGTCAGCCTGCGCAGCAGGACAGTTTCGTCACGTCGGTGGTGAAGGTCTGGGCGGTCAGTTTCAACGCTTCGGCCATGGTCAGATACGGCGCCCAGCTGTGGGCGAGCCGGTCGACGGTCATACCCGCGGTCATCGCGTATCCGGCGGCGGTGATCAGGTCTCCGGCACCCTCGGCCAGCGCGTGCACGCCCAAGATCCGGCCGGTATCGGCGTCGGCGACGATCTTGGCCAGGCCACGGGTATCGCGATTGACCAGCGCCCGCGCCACACTCGACAACGCCAGCGTCCGGCACCGGCACCGGTATCCGGCCGTCACCGCCTCGGCCTCGGTGAGCCCCACGGCGGCGATGGCGGGGCTGGTGAACGTCAGCCGCGGCACTGTGGCGTAGTCCAGGACCCGATCCGCGTCGGCGAACGCGTTGTCGGCCACCAGCGTTCCCTGCGCGGCGGCCACATACACGAACTGCGGGCCCCCGGCCACGTCCCCGGCCGCCCAGATCCGGGCATTGTCGGTGCGCTGACGGTCATCGACGATCACCGCGCCGCGCCCGTCGACACCGACCCCGACCGCCTCCAGGCCCAGCCCCGCGGTGTTCGGGCGGCGACCGGTCGCGACCAACACGTGTTCGGCCCGCAGCTCGCTGACCCCGGCCCGAGTGCGCACGCTCACCAGCTTGTGGCCGCCACCGGCCAGGACCTTCTCGACGGTGGCCGCGGTCAACACGGCGATATGCTCATCGGCGAAGACAGCCTCGATCGCGGCCGAGATTTCCGGTTCCTCGCCCGGCGCCAGCCGCCCCAGGGCCTCGATCACCGTCACCCGGGTGCCGAGGCGGGCGAACAACTGGGCTTGTTCGAGCCCGACAGTGTTGCCGCCGATCACGATCAGCGACTCCGGGAGCCGCTTCAGGTCCATGGCGGTGGTCGAGGTCAGATACCCGGCCTCGACCAGACCGTCGATCGGCGGGATCCACGGCGTCGCACCGGTCGCGATCAGGTAATGGCCAGCCTCGATCACCCGGGTCCCGCCGTCGTTCGCTCCGACCCGCAACCCCGGCGCCGCACTCGTGCCGTCGAACACTGCCGTGCCGGAGACGATCTCCCACCCGTACTCGCCCGCCAGCTCGATGTACTTGTTTGCCCGCAGCTGCGCGACCAGCGCGTCCTTACCGGCGATCAGGCCCGGAAAATCCAGCGGCACCGCAGCGGCACCCAGGCCGGGAAACCGGTCGGCGGCGGCTGCGGCGTGGCGGGCCTCCGCGGCGGCCAGCAACGTCTTCGACGGCACACACCCGACGTTCACGCAGGTGCCACCGACGGTGTCGCGCTCGATCATCACCACGGACCTGCCGTGGCCGACCGCGGCGATAGCGGCGGCGAACGCCGCCGAACCGGACCCGACGATCGCCAGATCCGGACGGGATTGTGTCGTGGCCACGCCTGCCTCCTGAGGGGTTGAGCAACCGCGTCGCCAGCCAACGGCTGCTATTCGCATTGACGAATACCTACAGGGCTCATACTATGCGCTTAAGCGAATAGTTCAAGTGGTGTGGAGGTGCCCCATGTCCCGGTCCACGACCGCCGTGCCCGGCGACGAGCTGGCGTGCACACATCTGGATACGACGGCGAAGTTCTTTCGCGCCCTGTCGGATCCGACCCGGTTGAAGCTGCTGGAATACATCCTCGCCGGCGAACGCACCTCGGCCGACTGCGTCGCCCACGCCGGCATCTCCCAGCCGCGGGTGTCGGTGCACCTGTCGTGTCTGGCCGATTGCGGATACATCGTCGCGCGCCGCGACGGCAAGAAGCTGCGGTACACGGTCGGAGACCCGCGCGTGGCCGAACTGGTGCTGCTCGCCCGGTTGCTCGCGGCCGACAACGCCGCCGCCCTGACGTGCTGCACCCGCATCGACGAGGTACCGGACGGTGACCGGACATGAACGCCCTCGACAGCCCTCACGTCTCGGCAGCCGCTCACCGTCGGCGGGTTCACCGCGGCTGGGACTGGGTGTCAAGCTCGCCGAGGTCGATGCCGAGCTCGCCGAACTCACCGCGGTCCGGCGACACCCTGGCCGCCGCGCTGGCGGCCGGACGCGAAGACCTGCTCGAGCGCAGCGAATCCCCCTGCTGCCCTGTCCCATCGACACCGAACCCAGCGCCAGGCAGCGGTGGCTCGGCGAGCTGCGGGGGAGGCCGTTGTGGCTGCTGCGACCTAGACACGCCGCTGGCGGGCTTGCATCGGGACCGCGGCACTGCTGCCTGGGCTGTTGCGCGGTGGTGCCCCGCTGCTGATCGCGGCCGTAGCACTGAGCAGCGGCACGCTGCTGGTGAGCCTGTCATGGCTCCAACCGCTCGGATTCGCCCATCGGACTCGGGCTCCTCGGACTGATCTGGTCCCGCCAATGACTCGCGCCCGCGGCTGCGATGAGGGCTGCGCAGCCACACCTTCCGGCGACGCGGGCACTCCGGCCCGCACCACCGCCGCGACCTGGCTCAGGCCGTCACCGAGTTTGGCGCCTGCGAGGCCACCACGGTGATCAGCACCGTAGCCATCAACGGCGCCATCGCCGGTGCTCACCGCGCGCCGAGACCCGCTGCCCGGTCCCGGCGCGCGGTACACCTGGGGTGAGCCACGCCAGCGTCAGTGGGATGACGATCAACACGAGGAACGCTTCCAGGAACGGTCCGGCCTCCACGAACTCGGCCAGATCCGACGTAGAGCCGCAGCTGGTGGCAGGGACACCGCTCCGCCGCGCCAGCTGGGTAATACGCATCATCACCACCCCGCGACCCTGAACCTTCGACTCGACTCGAAGGTCAGACCGGCCGTGACGGTTGCCCCCGAGGGCGGTGTGGCCCCGGCGGCCGGTCCCGTGTCCGCGACGAATCAACCTGGTCTGATCGCCGCGCTACTCAGCGGCGGCCCGTGGTGCGCGAGTGTTGGGTGGGCGAAACCTGAGGGCGGGCAGCCACCAGTTCCAGCCGCCGAGCAGGCGCATGAGGGCGGGGACGAGGACGAGGCGGATGAGGACGGCGTCGATGGCGACGGCGACGGCAAGGGCGAGTCCGAGTTGTTTGAGTTCGAGGATGTCGGCGGTGAGGAAGCTTGCGAAGATGGCGATCATGATCGCGGCGGCCGCGGTGATGGGGCGTGCGGTGTGGGTGAGCCCGGCCGCGACGGCGCGCTGGTTGTCGCCGCTGGCGTCCCAGTATTCGCGGATGCGACGAATCAGGAACACCTCGTAGTCCATCGAGAGCCCGAACAGTAGCGCGAACACCACGGTGGGTAGGTAGACCTGCACGAATCCGGGGCTGGTGAAGTCGAGGACGTTCTCGCCCAGACCCCACTGGAACACCGCGACGGTGATACCGAGGGCGGCGCCGGTGGCGAGCAGGTTCATCGCGATGGCCTTGAGGGGTAAGGCGATACTGCGGAAAGCGGCGATGAGGAAGACCAGCGAGGCGGTCAGCACCAGGGCTACGACCAGCGGAAGTTTGGTGGTCATTTCGTCGGAGAGATCGACGAATTCGGCGGTGCTGCCGCCGATGCGGATCTCGGCTCCGGCTGCGCCGGCGGCTGTGTTGCGCAGGTCGCGGACGAGGTCGGTGGCGGCCATCGAGTCGAAGGTGACCGAGGGGATCGCCATCGCGAGCATTCGACCGTCATTGAGCTGGGCGGGCAGGACGGTGTCGATGCGGGCGTCGCCGTCGATCTCGGTCAGGAATCGGTTGACCCGTGCTTCGGCGTCTGCGGTGAGTGGGGTGTCGCTGGGGCCGGTGGCGATGATCTCGACCGGGGAGAGTGCTCCGGGCGGGAAGTTGGTGTTCAATGCGGTGCTGGCGCGTCCGGTCGGGGTGTCGTCGAGGGCGGTGGTGCCCATGTCGAGGCCGTAGCGGATCCCGAATACCGGCAGCGCGGCGAGGACCAGCACCGCTGCGGCCGCGGTGCCGAAGAGGACGGGTCGGCGCATGACGAGATACGCCCAGCGCGCCCAGCGGCCACCGAGAACGCCGGGAGCGTCGGTGGCGCTGTCGGCAGGGCGCCAGCGGGCCGGGAGACTACCGCGGTTGACAGCCGGGCCCAAGGCGGCGAGCAGGGCGGGTAGCAGGGTGACGGCGACGGTGAGCATACTGGTGACGGCGGTGGCGACGCCGATGGCGATGCCACGGAAGATCGGTGCCTGGATGATGATCAACGCGCACAGCGAGATCATCACCACCAAGCCCGAGACCAGAATCGTTTTGCCTGCTGTGGCGAGGGAGCGACCGACGGCGCCGCTGATCGCGGCATGGTCTGGCCCGGTGTGGTGGGTGAGTTCTTCGCGGAAGCGGCTGACGATGAACATCGCGTAGTCGATACCGACGCCGAGGCCCACCATGGTGGCCATGGCCACGGTCAGCGAATCGAACGCGGTCACAGCAGTGAGGGTGAACAACACTCCGACCGCGGTCAGCATCCCGGCGATGGCCACTGCGATCGGGACCGCCGCTGCGGCCAGGGCGCCGAGGGCGAGGACGAGCAGGACCAGCGCGACCGGGATGCCGATTGCCTCGGCGCGGGCCAGGTCGGCGTTCTGCAGTTCGGTGGCCGCGTTCTGTACCGCCGAGTACCCGGTGACCCCTACGTCGATGGAATCGTCGCCGGTGGTGGCGATGGCGTCTTGCAGGTCGCGCGCGACTTTCGCGCGTTCGGCCATGTCGCCGTCCATGCCGGCGAGCGCGATCGCGACGTGACCGTCGGCCGAGATCTGGGATCCGGGCAGCCCGTCGTAGGGGCCGACGACGTCGACCACGCCCTCGACCGCGGTGGCGGCGGTGATCGTGCGAGCCACCGCTGCACGGAACTCGGCGTCGGTGGCGGTGACCGCGCCAGACTGCAGCACGATGACCGCCTGTTCCGTACCGAACTGCGGGAAGTGCCGGGCAACCAGGCGATCCACCTCGGTGGACTCCGAGCCCTCGACACCGAAATCCATCGCACCGAGCCGGTTCTCGAGCAGCGGGTAGGCCACCGCGCACACCACCAGCAGCAGTCCCCAGACCGCCAGGACCGCACGTCTGCGCCGGGCCATCAGAACGCCCCACCGATATAGCACTCCGGGCGAGCCCGGCGGCGATGGTTGCTGAGGCGAGTTCTCGACGACGGCGGACTTCTGCTGGTTCACGCGTCCTCCCTCCGTAGCGACCACGAATTGATCGCCATATCACGATGTAATCGTTGAAACGAGATTAATCACACTCTCACTCGATATTAATAGCTTTCGCCGCTATCATCGCTTTATGGCGATTAATGATGGCGGGGGTTGCCTCGTCGAGACGCAGGGGTTGGATCCGGCGGTGGCCCTGTTCCACAGCCTCTCCGATGCGACACGGTTGGCGATCGTGCACCGGCTGGCGTGCGGGGAAGCGCGGGTCTTGGACCTGATGGCCGGGCTCGGACTGGCTCAGTCAACGGTATCGGCGCACGTAGCGTGCCTGCGCGACTGCGGGCTGGTCGTGGGCCGCCCGCAAGGGCGGCAAGTGTTCTACAGCCTGGCCCGCCCGGAGTTGATGGACCTACTCGCCTCGGCAGAGACCTTGCTCGCGGCGACAGGCAATGCGGTGGCGTTGTGCCCGAACTACGGCACCGACTCCACCACCGAGACGGAGAGCGCGGAGGTACGAGCATGAGCGACGCATGCGGCTGCGGCCACGACGAACCCGCCGGTGACGGCGAGGCCGAGGAACGCGAACCCGAAAAGCTCTGGGAAGTCAGTGAACTGCGCGCCGCCGCGGTCGCCGGAGTGCTGCTGGTCGCGGCACTGATCGTCGGCTGGACCGGCGGCCCACGCGCCGTCGAGTTGGGGTTGGAGATCGCCGCACTGCTCGTCGGTGCATACACCTTCGTCCCCTCCACGCTCAAACGGCTGGCCAAGGGCAAGATCGGTGTCGGCACGCTGATGACGATCGCCGCGATCGGCGCGGTGATCCTCGGCGAGGTCGGCGAAGCCGCCATGCTGGCGTTCCTGTTCTCCATCAGCGAGGGCCTCGAGGAGTACGCGGTCGCGCGCACCCGCCGCGGGCTGCGCGCCCTGTTGAACCTGGTACCGGACCGGGCCACCGTGCTACGCGACGGCACCGAAACCGTCATCGCCCCTGCCGAGCTGCGCGTCGGGGATCGGATGCTGGTGCGCCCCGGTGAGCGGGTCGCGACCGACGGGGTGATCGTCGACGGGCGTAGCGCGCTGGATGTTTCGGCGATCACCGGCGAATCGGTACCGGTAGAAGCCGGGCCGGGCGCGGAGGTGTTCGCCGGGGCGATCAACGGCACCGGTGTGCTGACCGTCGAGGTCACCACGACCGCCGAGGACAACTCCCTGGCACGGATCGTGCGGATCGTGGAGGCCGAGCAGGCCCGCAAGGGCGACGCTCAACGCTTGGCCGACAAGATCGCCAAACCGCTGGTGCCCGGCATCATGATCGCCGCCACAGCCATCGCGGTGATTGGCGCGCTCTTCGGGGATCCGGTCACCTGGATCGAACGTGCGCTGGTGGTGCTGGTCGCCGCCTCACCGTGCGCGCTGGCGATCTCGGTGCCGGTGACCGTGGTCGCCGCGATCGGTGCGGCGAGCAAGCTGGGTGTGCTGGTCAAGGGCGGTGCCGCACTCGAGGCGATGGGCCGGGTGCGCGAGGTCGCGCTGGACAAGACCGGCACGCTGACGGCGAACAAGCCTGCCGTCGTCGAGATCGCCGCCACCGGCGGTGTGCACGGGGACCGGGTGCTGGCGGTCGCGGCCGCGCTGGAATCGCGCAGTGAACATCCCCTCGCCCGCGCCATCCTCGCCGCCGTCGACACCGTCACTCCCGCCACCGACGTCGAGGCGGTCACCGGTGCCGGGTTGACCGGCCGCGTCGACGGACGCCGGGCGCGGCTGGGCCGTCCGGGCTGGATCGAACCGGGTGTTCTGGCCGCCGATGTGGAACGGATGCAGCACGCGGGGGCGACCGCGGTGCTGATCGAGCTCGACGGCCAGGTGATCGGTGCGATCGCTGTGCGCGACGAACTGCGGCCCGAGGCACACGAGGTCATCGACCGATTGCACGCGCTGGGAATCCGGGTCTCGATGCTCACCGGTGACAACGCCCGCACCGCCGCCGCTCTGGCCGCTGAGGCGGGGATCGAGGACGTGCACGCGGATCTGCGCCCGGAGGACAAGGCCCACATCGTGGGCGAACTGCGCAGCGACCGGTTCACCGCGATGGTCGGCGACGGCGTCAACGACGCCCCCGCACTGGCAACCGCCGACCTCGGTGTGGCGATGGGCGCGATGGGCACCGATGTCGCTATCGAAACCGCGGATGTGGCGTTGATGGGTGAGGACCTGCGGCACCTGCCGCGGGCTCTCGAGCACGCTCGTCGGGCTCGCCGGATCATGTTGCAAAACGTCGGTTTGTCGTTGGGGTTGATCACGATCTTGATCCCGCTCGCGCTGTTCGGGATTCTCGGGTTGGCGGCGGTGGTGCTGGTGCACGAACTCGCCGAGATCGTCGTCATCGCCAACGGTGTCCGCGCCGGACGCACCAAACCCCTGGCCTCGCTGACCGATTCGGCGGCAAAGCCCGCACCGGTACTGGCCGGAGCGCCCGCGTGACCGCCACCGCGTCGTCTGCTCCCACCGTGTCGCGGTGGGGGCGGCGACTGCGGTGGGTCGCTGCCGCGGCCGCGCTGGCCGGTATCGACCTCACGCTCAAAGCGTGGGCGCAGACCACGCTGGCCGGGGCCCCGATCGAGGCGGGTCCGGTGGACCTTAAGTTGGCGTTCAACCCGGGAGCGGCGTTCTCGATCGCCGCCGACGCACCGAGCTGGGTGATGCTCACGCTCACCACGGTGATCACCACCGCGGTCGCGGTCGGCGGATGGGTGGTCGCGCCGCGCGCGAACCTGCTCACCCGCGTCGCGCTCGCCGCGATCCTGGGCGGTGCCGCCGCCAACGTCATCGACCGGGCCCCCGACGGTGTGGTCACCGACTACCTGCACACCGGCTGGTGGCCCACCTTCAACCTCGCCGACACCTTCATCGTGCTCGGCGCGACCGCCCTCATCATCGCCACTCTGATCGGAAACTCCGATGAGCGAGAACCACTCTCACCCGAACACCACGCCGACGACCGGGACTGAGCCGGGCCCGTCACGTCGGTGGGCAGGGCTGGCGGCGCTGGTCGTCGCCCTGCTCACCGTCGGGCTGGACCTGATGGTTCTCAACGTCGCCCTGCCCACCCTGGCCCAAGACCTCGGCGCGAGCACCACCCAGTTGCAGTGGATCGTCAACGCCTACACCCTGGTCTTCGCCGCGCTCATGCTGCCCGCCGGCGGCTTCGGTGACCGCTACGGTCGCAAACGGCTGCTGCTGATAGGTTTGGTCGCCTTCGTCGCCGCCTCGGCCTGGGCCGCTTTCAGCGGGTCCACCGGCTCGCTGATCGCCGCCCGCGCGGTCATGGGCATCGGGGCCGCGATCATCGTGCCGCTGTCGCTGGGGATCCTGCCGACCCTGTTCGGCCCCGACCAGCGTCGCCGCGCGATCGCGGTGTGGGTCGGTGCACTGGGTGTCGGGTTGCCGCTGGGGCCGATCGTCGGTGGCTGGCTGCTGCAGCATTTCTGGTGGGGCTCGGTGTTTCTGATCAACGTCCCGGTCGGTGTCGCCGCCCTGGTTGCCTGTGTGGTGCTGTTGCCCGAATCGGTCGACCCGCATGCACCGGCGTTGGACTGGCTCGGGATCCTCACCGCCGTGCCCGGTACGGCGGCGCTGGTATTCGGCATCATCCAGGCTCCCGCGTACGGGTGGACCGATCCCGTCGTGCTCGCGGCTCTGGCGGCCGGTGTGTGGCTGATCGCGGGATTTCTGGTGTGGGAAAGCCGTGCCCGCGACCCATTGGTCGATCTGGCAGTGTTCACCAATCCGGCCTTCACCTGGCCCACCCTGGCCGCAACCGCGGGCACCTTCACCCTGGTCGGCGTGCTGTTCGTGCTGCCGCAATACCTGCAGATACTGCGCTACCACGACGCCTTCGGCACCGGCCTGCGCTTGGCGCCTCTGGTGCTGGCGATCATCGTCGCCGCAGCCGCTGTGGACAAGATCGTGACCCGACTCGGCGCCAAAATCCCGATCGCCACCGGCATGGTGATCGCCGCGGCCGGATTCGTGCTCGCATCCCGCATCACCGTCGACTCCGGCTACGGCTTCGTCGCGGTGTGCCTGGCGACCGTGGGCCTGGGAGCCGGGCTGGCGTTGGCGCCGGCTGTCGACGCGGTCATGGCGAGCCTGCCCGAGCATCGCAGCGCCGCAGGAGCTGGGTTGCTGATGGCCATTCGACAGGTCGGTGCCGCGTTCAGCGTCGCGATCCTGGGCACCCTGCTCACCGTCGTTTACACCCGCGACCTCGACCCCCACCTGAGCGGCCTGCCCGAACCAGTGGTCAGCGCGGCGCGTGACAACATCGCCGGAGCGCAACTTGCCGCGACCCAGATTCCCGGCCCAGCGGGCGCCGATCTGGCCGCGTCCAGCGCCCACGCCTACAGCCACGCCATGTCCGCAGTGTTCCTTGCCAGCGCCGCCATCAGCGCACTACTGGCCGCGGCCATCGCCGCCAAACTCCCCAACCACACTCCTGCGCCCGCGCCGACATCACCGGCGCGTGATCGAAACTGAAATAGCCACTCCCATGACAGCGGCTACGGCACGCGACACAACTGCGTGTCAGCCGAGCAGCAGTGCACTCCCAGAGAAAGGGCATCCGCCGGAATGGTTACCTCGATCCTGCAGGCCATCGGACTCTTCCTGGTGACCAACATCGACGACATCATCGTGCTTTCGCTGTTCTTCGCCCGCGGCGCGGGAACCCGCGGAACAACGGCCGCCATCGCGACCGGACAATATCTCGGTTTCGGAGCGATCCTCGCCGCGTCGGTCCTCGTAGCGCTGGGAGTCACGGCGCTGCTGCCCGAAGAAGCCATCGCCTACTTCGGGCTCATTCCTCTGCTGCTCGGTCTGCTCGCCGCCTGGAGAGCATGGCGCAACAACGGCGACGACGATGAACGGTTCGAGGGCAAGAAGGTCGCGGTCTGGACGGTGGCGGCGGTGACCTTCGCCAACGGCGGCGACAACATCGGCGTCTACGTCCCGGTCTTCGCGACCGTGGGTACAGCGGCGATCGTCGCCTACTCGGTCGTGTTCCTGCTCTTGGTCGCCGTGCTGGTGTTCACCGCGAAGTTCCTCACCACCCGCAAGGCCATCGCCGAGATCTTGGAACGGTGGGAACACATCCTGTTCCCGCTCGTGCTGATCGTTCTCGGAATCGTCATCCTCGTCAGCGGCGGCGCATTCGGCCTCTGACCGTCGTCCCGGTCTGCACGGCCCAGATCACGGAGGACAGCGGCGATCGGCTCCAAAGAATGAAGTGCTATTCGAGGCCGTAACCGGTAGACAGCCGTCCTTCGGTTGGTCCATGGTTGTGCTCAGGGGCGCTGCACCGTTGTGGCACTACTACCACTGTGGCACTACTACCATCGACGTAGTTCAAGGCCTCCGGCAACGTGGGGCTTCTACCGCGCCTAGCGGGGTCGCTCGTGCAAACGCTTTAGTCGGGCGCTGTCATCGTTGCGAACTGTTTCCGCCCCAGCGCATAGCCCTGACCCACTGGTCAACTTAAAACGCTGATGGAACCGTGAGGGGCGCCGGTTCGGCGCGCCCGCGCGGAGAGAAACTAACCCACGTAGTAGTAACCTGTTCGTGGCTCGTTTGATATCGATCTGTTCCATCCGGGACGACTCTTGGACTGAAGGACCTTCCTTGGCACGGCATCGCAAAGCTGACCCCAGCCCGCTCCCCATTGGTATGCACACGTCCCCTCGCGGTGCCTCGGCGGCCTTCACCCTCGGAGCCACGGGGCCGCAGCCTTCGGGTGTCGCGCGTGCGGCGGGGCGACATCGGATGCCTCCCTCCCCCGAAGCTGTGGTCAGGTCCATCCGGCCCGCTACCTCTGTTCCCCCGCGCGCGTCGCACGCTCGGTCGGGGGGTGCGCCCGGGACGTCTTCATCTTCATATCTACCTCGCGATGGCCGTCCATACACGTCTCGCTCGCATGATGTATGGCCGCGCGCAGCCCGGTTCGATCATAGGGGTTTCGGGCCACCGCGCACACCGCGCACGGTCGATCTCGGCAGGAACCCAGGGCCGCAGCGCCTACTGCTCCATGGGAGCGGGCGTCCGGTCTCGATTGCCAAGGCAGTCAGCAAGTTCGATCTGCTTTTCTCGACGTGCTCGACGACGAGAAGGTCTCGGGCGCATCAGCCAGGTCGACGGCCGTTGCCGGGCTGAGTGGATCGCTCGTGGCCGCGGTGGTTCTCTGTGTAGCCGGCGGGGCCGCGGCCACCGCGCTCGCCGATCGTCACAATCCAACGAACACCCCAGCGCTCATGGCTGGCGTGTCCGCCGACGACCGATCCGCAGCAGCGCCACGACCTGTAGCCCCCGGATCGGTGGACGAAGAACAAGGCACCACTCTGGCAAGGGCATCGTCACGCGATGAGCTGTCCGCGGCCGTGCGGGAG
>NZ_JAMBDT010000009.1:0-79254 GCF_025143765.1 Gordonia sp. p3-SID1431 | reverse complement strand
TATGACTGTCCCGCAGGCGGGGACGCAGTTAGTCCGCTCCCGCTTCGACCTGACCGCTAGCCTGTGCGAGCCTTGGAGCTGTGCAAGAAGCTAGGCACCTGGCGCTCCTAAGCTCAAGAGGCTGGACGTGGACCGATGAGGAACGAATCTTCAGTACGTTGGCAGCTAGGCTCGGAAGTGCCGAGGTGCGTCGCCAAGTGCTTCGTCCAACGGTTGCCGTTGATGCCCGTAAAGGCACCCACTCTGCCAGTGTCGGACTGGGCACGTTTCCCTGGCACACTGATGGGGCGATCGCGCTGAACCCACCTCAGTGGATGGTTCTAAGGTGCATTGAGGCCACACGTCCGACGTCAACTCAGATCTGTTCGCCATCCGATGATTTAAAGCAAGCGCTTCGCCGTCTGACCCTGCTTATCCGCCAAGAGTCTGGTCGGAACGCTTATCTACCAGCCTTCGTCAGCTCTGGTCCGAACACCTGGAAGCTGCGTTGGGACCCGCGAGCAACACCCGTCGGCCCCGACTCAGCGCGCGCAGCCGTGGAGGGCGCCCATCCGACCGGTGAGGTCGCCTGGCAACCGGGCCGGATTCTCATACTGGATAATCATCGAGTCATGCACCGGCGGCCATCGGTATCCGCCGCCACTGGGCGTGCTCTGGTTCGAACGTTCATAATTAAGTGAGGCACTTCAGGTGTGGGACTACGACGGGTTTATCGGTAAGGCCAAGCTCTACTTCACACGTGGTGCGGAGCACGAGCACTCCGATGACGACGAATTCACGATCTGGCACCTTCTAGGGTTCGAGTTCCTGTTACGGGCGCCCTTAGCGAAACTACATCCAAGCCTCCTTGCCGCGACAAACGATAATGACAGTTTGCTCGCCGCTAACGGCGTCACGACCCCCAAGGACCCGAAGAGCGTAACGAGCGGTGTGGTGATCGACCGCTTGGCGCGGATTGTGCCAGAGTTTGCCGGCGGCGCAGTTGCCGACTCTTTGTTTCTCATGAATCTGAGAAACGCGGAGCTGCATGCGTCCAACGCCGCTGTGAGTGAAGTATCGAATGACGTCTGGCTACCTAAACTGGTACGGGTCGTCAAGATCATTTGCCGACAGTTGACGATTGATCCCCAAGATATCCTTGACGACGACGTCGTGAAGCTTGGAGAGCGACTCCTTGACGAGGCCGACAAGAAAGTTGCTCACGAAGTCAATTTGAAGATTAAGGCGGCGCAAGGCTTCCTGCACAAACTGAGACAGGACGAAATCGATGCACGCGTCGCGGCGGCTAAGCCAACTGGTCTGGAGTGGTTTACGCGGCAGCGTACGACTGCAACCGTGAAGTGCCCCGCCTGTGAGCACGAAGTTTACGCCCCGAAGACTTATGTCCGCAGCGCCCGTGAGCACTTGGACGGCGATACGGTAATTCGCGACGAAATTTACCTCATCGACGAACTTAAATGCCATATTTGCGGACTTGAGCTCCTGACCGCCCCTGAACTTGTTGCAGCACAGGTGCCCCAGCAGGTGACCGAGCAAGAGCACGAGTCATTAGATGAGCGATACCAGGTCGAACCCGATTACGACGGTCCGGAATATATGGACGAGTGAATTTGGTCGGACATAACCGCCGCTTTCCGGGTATTGGAATGGTGTGCGTTTGACTTCAGGTTGTCGGATCGAGGCGAGCCGTCGTCCGCTTCCGCCCGGTAAATCGATCAGAACTTCCGACCACGCGCCACTTCCATCCCTGCCTCCGAGTGCGAAGGTGTTTCCAGGCAGCGAGCAGCCAACACAACGGTCCCTCAGCGCAGCGCGGCTTCGACCTGCTCGGCCATCGCCTTTTGACCGCGCGCGTTGGCGTGCATCGCGGGGAAGCTGACCGCACCCAGCGTCGGCTCGACCCATCGCCGTTCGCCCGCGCAGGCGTCGTGGCCCGCGGAGACCTTGGTCATGTCGACGAAGGTCACGCGGGTGGCTGCGGCGGCGCGGCGCATGGCGGCGTTGAGGGCTTTGAAGACACGATGCAGGTACGCGGTGTCCCCGGGCGTGGTGAGCAACGACGCCGAGCAGAGCGCCGAACCCGTGGCCGGGAAGATCTGCGGATATCCGACGAGGACGACGCGTGCGCGCGGCGCTTCGCGGCCGACGAGGCGCAGGGCGTTCACGAGGTCGGGGTAGGTCGAGGATTTGATCTCGTCGACCAACGAGGTACCGAACTCGTCGCGACATGGGGTCGCTGACAACGGCGCGGCCATCCACGCCCGCTGGCAGGCCGAGGTCGAATTGCTGAACAGTCCGTTGTTGTTCGCGCCGATCGTGAGGGTGATCAAGCGGGTGGCCGGTCCGATCGCGCTGATCTGCGGTCCCTGCCACCGATACTGCGACTTGGTGAGGTCTTCGGTCGTCGCGCCCGCGCAACTGACATCGACGACCTCGGTCCCGCGTCGTTTGGCAACGAGGCTGGAGTAGTTGATCGCCGAGTTCGAGCAGAAGGTCGCCGCGCTCGTCGCCTGGGGGAACACCGATGCGCCTGCGCTGTAGCTGTCACCGAGATTCACGTATGCGTATCCGTCCGCTGCCTGGGCCCCGCCGGCCGTGACGAGTCCGGCGAGGAGAGCGAGGATGGTGGCCGCCGCCGTCAGCAGGGTTCGGATGCCGAGGCCTCGGCGGGGGCTGCGGCCATACGGCACGGACATGCGGTGACTCCAGATCGTGGTACGCGTGTTACTGGTGTTGCAGGTGATACCAACACTACCGGGCCGACGGCCCGAGATCGGTGCACACGTACCCCAGTTTCCAATCTGATACACATGTCAAGTTTCTGTGACGCCGAAGGCACCGATCGCTCCGCACACTTGACCCTCACGCGACGTCAGGCAGCAGGGTTGTCGATGTGAGCGAGGAAAAGCACACTTCCAAGGTGGACACCCGGGAGCTGACCGTCGGTGTCGTCGCCGGCATGGTCGGCGTCAGCATCCGCACGCTGCATCACTACGACCAGATCGGCCTGGTGGTGCCATCCGGCCGGACACCGGCCGGGTACCGCGTCTACGACGACACCGACGTCGAACGTCTCCACCAGGTACTCACCTACCGCGAGCTGGGCTTTTCCCTCGAGCAGATTGCGACCCTGCTCGACGATCCGGACGTGGACCCCATGGGTCACCTCGAGACGCAGCGCGAGTTGCTGACCGAACGGATCGATCGCCTGCTCCGGATGGTCGCCTCACTGGAGGAGATGATGAACGCAAAGAAGGAAGGCATCGCCCTGTCGGCGGCCGAGCAGGCCGAGATCTTCGGCGACCAATGGCCAGGCGAGGAGTACGCCGCCGAGGCCGAGGAACGCTGGGGGAACACCGACGCCTGGAAGCAGAGCCAGAAGCGGACCGAACAGTTCTCCAAGGAGGACTGGCAGCGCATCAAAAAGGAGACCGACGACCTGGAACGGCGGCTCGCGGACGCGATGCGTCGCGGGGTGACTCCTGGCACCGCCGAGGCGAACTCGCTCGCCGAAGAGCACCGCGCACAGATCGGGCGCTTCTACGACTGTGATCACGCCATGCAGGTGTGCCTTGCCGACATGTACGTCGCGGACCCGCGGTTCACCGAGCACTACGACGCGCAGGCCCCCGGCCTGGCCGTCTACCTGCGGGAGGTGATCCACGCAAACGCGGGACGAGGGTGAAAGATCGCCACCCGCCGGTCGTCCGGGTCGGATAGGTTCGGTGTCCATGACCACCGACCCGGGCGTCCACAACAAGAGCGGTGGCGCCCGCGCCACCACCAACATCGGCGATGCGATGAACCTGCGCACCGTCTTCAACCGCGACGGCGAGGCCACCGACCTCCCCAAGTTCGCCTTGGGCGACTCGATGTTGTTGCCCGACACGGCTTATCAGATCGTCCACGACGAGGCGATGCTCGACGGGAACGCCCGCCTCAACCTCGCGACCTTCGTGTCGACGTGGATGGACGACGAGGCGAAGAAGTTGTACTCGGAGACCTTCGACAAGAACATGATCGACAAGGACGAGTACCCGCAGACGGCCGCGATCGAGGACCGGTGCTGGCGAATCCTCGCCGACCTGTGGCACAACCCGGACGTCGACAACGCGATCGGTACCTCGACGATCGGCTCGTCGGAGGCCTGCATGCTCGGTGGGCTCGCGCTCAAACGGCACTGGCAGACCCGGCGCCGCGCCGAGGGCAAGTCGACCGAGAATCCCAACATCGTGCTGTCGACGGCGGTCCAGGTGTGCTGGGAGAAGTTCTGCAACTACTTCGAGGTCGAGCCCAAATGGGTACCGATCAGCCCCGACCACCTCGTCCTCGACGGTCACGAGCTCGAGAAGTACGTGGACGAGAACACGATCGGGGTCGTCGCCATCATGGGACAGACCTACACCGGGATGTACGAGCCGGTGACCGCGATCGCGGCCAAGCTCGACGAGATCCAGGCCGACACCGGACTCGACGTCAAGATCCACATCGACGGCGCGTCGGGTGCGATGATCGCCCCCTTCTGTCAGCCGGACCTCGAATGGGACTTCCGTGTCGACCGTGTCGTCTCGATCAACACCTCGGGCCACAAGTACGGACTGGTGTATCCGGGTGTCGGCTGGATCGTGTGGCGCGAGACCGACGCACTGCCCGAGAGCATGGTGTTCCACTGCTCCTACCTCGGCGGCGACATGCCGACCCTGGCACTCAACTTCTCCCGCCCCGGCGCACAGGTCCTGCTGCAGTACTACGTGTTCCTGCGGCTCGGCCGCGACGGCTTCACCCAGGTCCAGCAGGGTTCTCTCGATGTGGCGCAATGGCTTTCCGGACAGATCGCCCAGATCGACGGCCTCGAATTGGTCAGCAAGGGCGACACCATCCCGGTCTTCGCCTGGAAACTGAAGGCCGGGCACAGCGAGAACTGGAACCTCTACGACCTGTCCGACCGCCTGCGCATGAAGGGCTGGCTGGTTCCCGCATACCCGATGGCCGACGACCTCGCCGACCTGACCGTGCAGCGAATCGTCGTGCGCGCCGGGCTGAGTCACGACCTCGCCCGTGCACTCATCGCCGACATCCGGACCGAGGTCGACTTCCTCAACCGCCTGGAGAGCCCGATGCCACGCGAGGGCGACGGGTCACACTTCCACCACTGAGCTCTCGCCGGTTTCCCGCCGGTTGAGCTTGTCGAAACCCCCCTCAGTCCAGCAGCGCCTGCGCCACGCGCTCGAGCGCGGCGACCCGACTCCCCTTGACCAGCACTGCGGTCCCGTCGTCGAGGTCGCCGAGTTCGGCCGGCACGCCGTCGACGTCGGAAACGTGCCGGGCGGTGTCACCGTAGTCGGCCTCGGCGACCGCGATGACCTCGATGCCCAGGTCCCTGGCCTCCAGTGCGATCGCACGGTGCTGGTCTGGCGAGTCGGCGCCGAGTTCGGCCATGGTGCCGAGAACCGCCACCCGACGCGACGCGGGGAGTGTCGCCAGCGACCGCAGCGCAGCCGACATCGACGTCGGGTTGGCGTTGTAGGCATCGTTGAGGACCGTGACGCCTCGCGACGAGGTGGCGAGTTCCATTCGTAGACCGGACAATTCGGCGGCGAGGAACCCGTCCGCCATCGACTCGACCGGCACCCCGAGCCCGCCGGCGGCGGCCGCCGCCGCCAGCGCGTTGGGGACCTGGTGCTCGCCGCGGGCGCCCAGTCGGACCTCCGTCGAACCCCACGGTGTGTGCAGCCGGAACGTCGCGCGCAACTCGTCGTCCAGGACGATGTCGGACGCGTACACATCGGCGTCCGGCGACAGCCCGTAGCGCAGGACACGCGCCGAGGTGCGATCCGCCATCGCCGCGACGTACCGATGGTCGGCATTGAGCACCGCGATCCCGTCGGCCGGGAGCGATTCCACCAGTTCACCCTTCGCGCGCGCGACGGACTCGATGTCACCGAACAGCTCCAGGTGCACGCCCTCGACGCGGGTGATCACGCCGACCGTCGGTTTCGCGATGGAACACAGCAGGTCGATGTGCCCGACGCCGCGGGCGCCCATCTCGAGGACCACCGCCTCCACGTCGTCGGCGGCCGCGGCGAGGGTGATCGGCAGCCCGAGCTCGTTGTTGAACGACTTCTCGCTCGCCGCGGTGCGGTAGGTGGTGCGCAGCACACCCGCGAGCAGATCCTTGGTCGAGGTCTTGCCCACCGAGCCGGTGATGCCCACCACGCGATCGGGGACCCGGGCGCGGACCGCTCGACCGAGGTCGGCGAGGGCGAGCGCGGTGTCGGCGACGCGGATGGCGGTACCGCCGACCGGGTCGACCCTCGAGGAGAGGTAGGCGGTGGCCCCGCCGTCGAGTGCGGACTTGATGAAATCGTGGCCGTCGCGCTCGGCGACGATCGGCACGAACAGCTGGCCCGGCCGAACACTCCGCGAGTCGATGCTCGCCCCGTCGATCTGCACGTCGGGGCCCAGCAGCTCCCCGCCCACGGCCTCCGCGACCTCGCTTGCTCTGAAATGCACGGTCTCACGCTAGCCGAGTCCCCAGCACACGCCGAGAACCCGATTGCACGGGGCCGTATCGTGACAGGCATGTCTTCTCGGCTGTTGCGTCTGGTGGTTCTCTACGGTGGCGTCTCCGCCGAGCACGATGTGTCGCGGGTCACAGCGGCTCATGTCCTGGCCGCGGCCGACCGGGCCAAATACGACCTGGTCCCCATCGGCATCGCCAAGGACGGCACGTGGTTGCGCAACGACAAGGCGATCGCCGCCATCGCCGACGGCACGCCACTCCCCGACACCCTCGAGGTCGCCGGAACCGCCGTCGACCCGCTGACCGAACTGCGTGGTCACGCGGACGAGGCCATCACGGTCGTCCTTCCCCTTCTCCATGGACCACACGGTGAGGACGGCACCATCCAGGGGATGCTCGAGTTGTTCAAGCTTCCGTATGTGGGAGCGGGTGTGTTGTCGTCCGCGGTGTGCATGGACAAAGCGATGGCCAAGATCGTCGCCGAGCAGGCAGGCATCCCGCAGTGCCGCTGGATCGAGTTCCGCGACGGTGTCGACGACCCGGAGACGATCACCGCCCGCGCGATCGACGCGCTGGGGCTCCCGGTGTTCGTCAAGCCGGCGAACCTCGGCTCGTCGGTGGGCATCACCAAGGCGCACGACGAGGCCGAACTCGACGCGGCAGTGAATCTCGCGCTCCGATACGACAACGTGGTCATCATCGAGGAGGCCGTCACCGGGCGCGAGATCGAGGTCGCCGTTCTCGGTGACACGGCGCCCGAGACCTCGGTGCCGGGCGAGATCAAACCCGGGAGCGAGTTCTACGACTACGAGGACAAGTACGTCACCGGCGCCGCCCAGCTGGTCATCCCCGCTGCGGTGTCCGACGCGGCGGCCGCCGAGGTCCGCGAGCTCGCGGCGAGGACGTTCACCGCGATGCGCTGCACCGGCATGGCCCGCGTCGACTTCTTCTACGAGGAGTCCGGCCGTGGCTGGCTGCTCAACGAGGTCAACACCATCCCGGGGTTCACCCCGGGATCGATGTACCCCAAGCTGTGGGAGGCGACCGGCGTGTCCTACCCGGACCTGATCGATCAGCTCGTCACGTTCGCGCTCGAGGTGCACCGCCGTCGCACGGGGTTCTCCACCGAGCACTGAGCGCGGCGCACGCTCGTGACGCCGATGTGCGGACGCGCGCATGTTCCAGGGCTCGGCGAGGGTGCCGGGTTGTAGCATGCCAACCGTGACCGACTCCCAGTCTGCGCGGGCCCTGCGGGTGCTGGTCTATTCCGACGACGCGCAGACCCGCGCGCAGGTCATCGGCGCGATCGGAACCCGGCCCGACCCGGGCATCCCACCGGTCAGCTACATCGAGGTCGCCACCGCCCCAATGGTGTTCGCGCAGCTCGACGCCGGTGTCGTCGACGCCGTGATCGCCGACGGGGAAGCCACCCCGGCCGGTGGCATGGGCCTGGCCAAGCAGATGAAAGACGAACTCGATCCCTGTCCACCAGTGCTCGTCCTGCTCGGGCGTGCCGACGACCGGTGGCTCGCGGACTGGTCCCGCGCCGACGCCGTGGCCGTCCTGCCCGTCGATCCGATCACTCTTCCGCGTGCGTTCGTCGACATGATCGGAAACGCCGAACTCTAGAAAACAGTGACTCGCGCCACACACTCACCTAGGCTTGTGTTGCAGCTCACATTCGTACTGCCGGACCAGATCGGCCGACGGCACGGATAGGACGAACACCCGGGCCGGCCGCACCGAACAGATGCACTCCGGTCGCCACAAGCGAGGAGGGGTCCGCGCTTTGAACGCCTACGTCCCGATCATGGTCCTCGGGGCAATCGGCGTGGCGTTTGCCGTTTTCAGCGTCTTCATCGGCATCGCGATCGGTCCGAAACGGTACAACCGCGCCAAACTCGAGCCCTACGAGTGCGGCATCGAGCCGGTCGAACAGAGCCTGCTCTACCCGACGCGACGCACCGCCGGCGGCACGGTGGCCACCGGCTCGATCCAGCGCGTACCGGTCAAGTACTACCTCACCGCGATGCTCTTCATCATCTTCGACATCGAGATCGTGTTCCTCTACCCGTGGGCGGTCGCCTTCGACTCACTCGGGTGGTTCGGCCTCATGGCCATGCTCCTGTTCATCGTCAACGTCTCCGTCGCGTACGCCTACGAGTGGCGTCGTGGCGGACTGAGTTGGGACTGAGCGCTTTTCACCGATCCGATACGGCAAGGAGGTCACCCATGGGACTCGAGGAACGACTCCCCAGCGGATTCCTGCTGAGTACCGTCGAGGATCTGGCCGGGTTCATGCGCAAGGGCTCGCTCTGGCCGGCGACTTTCGGGCTGGCCTGCTGCGCCATCGAGATGATGGCCACCACCTCGGGACGGTACGACCTCGCCCGGTTCGGCATGGAGGCGTTCCGGGCGTCGCCGCGACAGGCCGATCTCATGATCGTCGCCGGCCGCGTCAGCCAGAAGATGGCCCCCGTCCTCCGTCAGATCTACGACCAGATGCCGGAACCCAAATGGGTTCTCGCCATGGGGGTCTGCGCGTCGTCGGGCGGGATGTTCAACAACTACGCGATCGTCCAGGGCGTCGATCATGTGGTCCCTGTCGACATCTACCTGCCGGGCTGTCCGCCACGCCCGGAAATGTTGCTGCACGCCATCCTGAAGCTGCACGAGAAGATCCAGGAGATGCCGCTCGGTGTCAATCGCGAGGAGGCCATCTGGGCGGCCGAACGTGCCGCCCTCCAGGCCACCCCGACGATCGAGCTGAAGGGGTTGCTCCGATGACCACGCCCGCAGGCCATCAGGACCCCGAGAACCCGGCACCCCCTCCGCATGACGCGGAGCAGATCGGCGTCCGGCACGGCCTGTTCGGACCGCCCGGAACCGGCGACACATCGGGGTACGGCGGCCTGGTCCGGCCGGTCACGCTGCCGCCCAGTACGTCCCGACCCTACGGCGGGTATTTCGACGAGATCGCCGACCGCTTGCTCGACGAGATGGGTGACGGCTACGACGACGCGATCGAGAAGGTCGTGATCTTCCGGGGCGAGATGACCATCCACGTTGTACGACAGCACCTTCCCGCCGTCGCACTGACTCTGCGCAACGCGCCCGCGTTGCGATTCGAACTCTGCCTCGGCGTGAGCGGGGTCCACTATCCCGGCGACCCGGGCCGCGAACTCCATGCCGTCTATCCGCTCGCCTCCCTGACCCACGGGCGTCGCGTCCGCCTCGAGGTCGCGGCGCCCGACGCCGACCCGCACATCCCGAGCATCTGCGACATCTACCCCACCAACGACTGGCACGAACGCGAGACCTACGACTTCTTCGGCATCGTCTTCGACGGCCATCGCTCACTGACCCGGATCGAGATGCCCGACGACTGGGAGGGCCACCCCCAGCGCAAGGACTACCCACTCGGCGGAGTCCCGGTGGAATACAAGGGAACCCGCGTCGACCCGCCGGACCGGAGGAGGTCGTACAACTGATGACCGACACCCACACCCACACCTACACCGTGTCCGGACAGGACTGGGACTCGATCGTGTCCGACGTCCGCACCCGCGCCGAGCAGCAACCGGGAGACGAACGCATCGTCGTCAACATGGGTCCGCAACACCCGTCGACGCACGGTGTCCTGCGCCTGATCCTCGAGATCGAGGGCGAGACCGTCACCGAGGCCCGCTGCGGAATCGGTTACCTGCACACCGGGATCGAGAAAAACCTCGAGTACCGCAACTGGACGCAGGGCGTCACGTTTGTCACCCGGATGGACTACCTGTCACCGTTCTTCAACGAGACCGCCTACTGCCTCGGCGTGGAGAAGCTCCTCGGTATCACCGACGACATCCCGGAGCGCGCAACCGTCATCCGGGTGATGCTGATGGAGCTCAACCGCATCTCCAGCCATCTCGTCGCGCTGGCCACCGGCGGGATGGAACTCGGTGCCGTGACGGCGATGTTCCTCGGCTTCCGCGAGCGGGAGATGATCCTCGACCTGTTCGAACTCATCACGGGCCTGCGGATGAACCACGCCTACATCCGTCCCGGAGGTGTCGCGCAGGACCTGCCGGAGGATGGCATCGACCGGGTCGCCGAGGTGATCCGGCAGCTCCCCGGCCGCCTGGATGAACTCGGAGACCTGCTGAACGACAACTACATCTGGAAGGCGCGGACCCAGGGCGTCGGTTATCTCGACCTGACCGGTTGCATGGCACTCGGGATCACCGGTCCGGTGCTGCGGTCCACCGGTTACCCCCACGACCTGCGCCGCGCCGAGCCGTACTGCGGCTACGAGAACTACGAGTTCGATGTCATCACCGAGGACACGTGCGACTCCTACGGCCGCTACCTGATCCGCGTGCGCGAGATGCGCGAGTCGATCCGCATCGTGGAGCAGTGTCTGGAACGGCTCCGGCCGGGGCCGGTGATGGTCGCCGACCGCAAGCTCGCCTGGCCGGCCGACCTCGCCCTCGGACCGGACGGACTGGGCAACTCGCCCGAGCACATCGCCCGGATCATGGGCACCTCCATGGAAGCCCTCATCCACCACTTCAAACTCGTCACCGAGGGGATGCGCGTCCCGGCCGGCCAGTGCTACGTCGCCGTCGAATCACCGCGCGGCGAGCTCGGCGTGCACATGGTCAGCGACGGCGGCACCCGGCCGTACCGCGTCCACTTCCGCGACCCGTCGTTCACGAATCTGCAGGCCGTCGCGGCGATGTGCGAAGGCGGGATGGTGGCCGACGTCATCACGGCGGTGGCCAGCATCGACCCCGTGATGGGAGGCGTGGACCGATGACCGATCCCGTGTTCGTGGACCTGAGCACCGCACCCCCGCCGGAAGGATCGGCGCCGGCACACGGCACCCCGGTCCCGCCGATCACCTTCGACGGCCCGGCCGGGTATCCCGACGAGGTCATCGAACAGCTGAACGCAGAGGCACTTCCGATCATCGCCCGCTATCCACAGTCACGGTCGGCGCTGCTGCCGCTGCTGCACCTGGTGCAGTCCCACGACGGCCGACTCACGCGCGCCGGCATCGAATTCTGTGCCGCACAGCTGGATCTGACCCCCGCACAGGTGGCCTCGGTGGCCACCTTCTACTCCATGTACCGGCGCACACCCACCGGCGAGTACCTCGTCGGGATCTGCACGAACACCCTGTGCGCGATCCTGGGTGGCGACGAAATCCTCCGTTCGGTTTGCGAGCACCTGGGCGTGGAACCCGGGGACACGACGGCCGACCACCGCATCACCGTCGAACACGTCGAATGCAATGCGGCCTGCGACTTCGCTCCGGTGGTGATGGTCAACTGGGAGTTCTTCGACGATCAGACCCCGGAGTCGACCATCGAGCTCATCGAGGACCTCCGCGCCGGTGTCGAGGTCACCCCGGCTCGCGGTACCGGCCCCGTGCGATCGTTCCGCGAGACCGAACGCGACCTCGCCGGACCGCCGCGCTCTTCTCCGCTGGTTGAGCCGGCACCGAGCGCCCCTCCGCTGGTTGAGCCGGCACCGAGCGCCCCTCCGCTGGTTGAGCCGGCACCGAGCGCAGCGAGGCGCCGAGTCGAAGCCACCTCGCAACCACCACAACCCGACCCCGAACCCGAACCCCCCGAGACCCCGATCCTCTCCCGCCACTGGGACGAGCCGGAATCCTGGACCCTGAAGAACTATCTGCGCCACAACGGGTATCGAGCGTTGTCGACCGCACTGACCACTCCCCCCGACGACATCATCGAGACGGTCAAGGCCTCCGGTCTCCGTGGCCGAGGCGGCGCGGGCTTCCCGGTCGGGATGAAGTGGTCGTTCATTCCCCAGAAGGATTCCACGCAGACCGACCCGTCTGTCCCGCACTATCTCGTGGTCAACGCCGACGAATCCGAGCCGGGCACGTGCAAGGACATGCCGCTGATGCTCGCGTCGCCCCACACGCTCGTCGAAGGCGTGATCATCGCGGCGTATGCCATCCGCGCGCACCACGCGTTCATCTACGTGCGCGGCGAAGTCGCCTCGGTTCTCCGTCGACTGCGCACCGCCGTCGACGAGGCCTACGCCGCAGGCTATCTCGGCACGGACATCCTGGGATCCGGCTTCGATCTCGAACTGGTTGTCCACGCCGGCGCGGGCGCCTACATCTGCGGCGAGGAAACCGCCCTGCTCGATTCGCTCGAGGGCCGCCGGGGACAGCCGCGTCTGCGCCCGCCCTTCCCGGCGGTTGCCGGACTGTACGCGAGTCCGACGGTCGTGAACAACGTGGAGTCGATCGCGAGCGTCCCGGCGATCATCCGCAACGGCGTCGACTGGTTCCGGTCCATGGGCACCGAGAAGTCACCCGGGTTCACCCTGTACTCGCTGTCGGGGCACGTGACGCGTCCCGGACAATACGAAGCGCCGCTCGGTGTTTCGCTACGCGAGCTACTCGACCGGGCGGGCGGGGTGCGCGCCGGGCACGAGCTGAAGTTCTGGACACCGGGCGGGTCGTCGACGCCACTCCTGACACCGGAGCACCTCGACGTCCCGCTCGACTACGAGGGCGTCGGCGCGGCCGGTTCGATGTTGGGCACCAAGGCCCTGCAGATCTTCGACGAGACGACCTGCGTCGTCGGCGCGGTCCTGCGGTGGACGGAGTTCTACGAACACGAGTCCTGCGGTAAATGCACCCCGTGCCGCGAGGGCACGTACTGGCTGGTGCAACTGCTGCACCGGCTGGAGCACGAGGGCGGAACCGCCGCGGACCTCGACACCCTCGCCGATGTCACCAACAGCATCGTCGGGAAGTCGTTCTGCGCGCTCGGGGACGGAGCGGGCAGCCCGATCGTGTCGTCGCTGAAGTACTTCCGCGACGAGTACCTCGCCCACCTCGACCACGGGTGCCCGTTCGACCATTCACGCTCGACCGTCTGGGCAGGAGGCGTCCGATGACACTCACCCACGGGAGCGACCCGGCGGCCACGACCGACAACCTGGTCGGCATCACCATCGACGGTCGCGCCGTCCGGGTACCCAAGGGCACGTTGGTGATCCGCGCGGCCGAACAGATCGGGATCATGATCCCGCGCTTCTGCGACCATCCGCTGCTCGAACCGGTCGGTGCCTGCCGGCAGTGTCTCGTCGAGGTCGAGGGGCAGCGAAAGCCGCTCGCATCGTGCACGACCGTCGCCACCGAAGGAATGGTGGTGCGGACGCAGCTCAGCTCGGAGATCGCGGCGGGAGCGCAACGCGGGGTGATGGAACTCCTCCTGATCAACCACCCGCTGGACTGCCCGGTGTGCGACAAGGGCGGTGAGTGCCCGCTGCAGAATCAGGCGATGTCGGCCGGACGTTCCGAGTCGCGGTTCGACGGCGTCAAGCGGACCTTCACCAAGCCGGTCCCGTTGTCGTCGGAGGTACTGCTCGACCGGGAGCGATGTGTGCTGTGTGCCCGCTGCACCAGGTTCTCCACGCAGGTCGCGGGCGATCCGCTCATCGAGCTCGCGGATCGCGGTGCGCTGCAACAGGTCAGCATCTACGCCGACGAACCGTTTGACTCCTACTTCTCCGGGAACACCGTCCAGATCTGCCCCGTCGGTGCGCTGACGGGGGCACAGTACCGGTTCCGCGCCCGTCCCTTCGATCTGGTCTCGACGCCGAGCGTGTGCGAACACTGTGCGAGTGGATGCGCCCAGCGCACCGATCACCGCCGTGGAAAGGTGCTGCGCCGGCTGGCCGGTGACGATCCCGAGGTCAACTCGGAGTGGAACTGCGACAAGGGGCGATGGGCGTTCGCCTACACGTCGTCGCCCGACCGGATCACCGCCCCGCTCGTCCGGGACCGGCACGGCGAACTCCGTGAGGTGTCGTGGGCCGACGCCGTGCGCGCGGCGGCCGAGGGATTGACCCGTTCACCGGGCAACGTCGGTGTACTCACGGGTGGCCGGTTGACCGTGGAGGACGCCTACGCGTACTCCCGCTTCGCGCGAACCGTGTTGCACACCAACGACATCGACTTCCGCGCCCGAAGCCACAGCACCGAGGAGGCCGCCTTCCTCGCCGCGCGTATCGCCGGTCACGGACTCGCGACCACCTACGACGACCTGTCCGCCGCACCCGCGGTGCTGCTCGCCGGTTTCGAACCCGAGGAAGAGTCCCCGATCGTCTTCCTCCGTCTCCGGCGGGCAGTACGCACCGCCGGGCAGCGCGTCGCGACGGTCGCCCCGTTCGCGAGCCGCGGCGCCACCAAACTCGACGCCGCGGTCTTCCGATCCGTTCCCGGCAGCGAGGCACAGGTGCTGCGATCGGAGGAGGTGACCGCGCACCTGCGGCCCGCCGGCTCGGTCATCCTCGTCGGTGAACGGCTGGCCACCCGGCCCGGCGCGTTGGCCGCAGTCGCGGCACTGGCCGACCGCACCGGCGCCCGGCTGGCCTGGATTCCGCGCCGCGCCGGCGAACGAGGCGCGCTCGAAGCGGGCGCCTTGCCGGGCCTGCTACCCGGCGGCCGGCCACTCGACGACGAGGACGCCCGTACGGCGGTGTCGGAGATCTGGGGCACCGATCTCGACCCGCGGCCCGGACGCGACACCGCCGGGATCATCGACGCCGCGCGCTATCACGGGCTCTCGCTGGTGATCGGCGGCGTCGACGTCGACGACCTCCCCGACCCCGTCGCGGCGACCGAGGCGCTGACCGCCGCACCGTTCGTCGTCAGCCTCGAGCAACGCCTCAGCGCCGTCACACGCTGCGCGAACGTGGTCTTCCCGGTGGCTGCCGTCGCGGAGAAGGAGGGCACGTTCGTCGACTGGGAGGGCCGCCCGCGGAGCTTCACCACCGCACTGACGGACTCAGGCCACCTGTCCGACCACCGCATCCTCGACGCGATCGCCCGGCAGATGGGTGTCGACATGCGGTGCGCCGACGTCCCGACCATCCACATCGACCTGCGACGCATCGGCGCATGGTCCGGCCGGCGGGCCCCCATCGACGCCGCTGACAGGCCCCAGCCCGACCCGGCTGCCGGCCAGGCGGTGCTGGCGGGGTGGCACACCCTGCTCGACGACGGCCGGATGCAAGACGGGGAACCGCACCTCGCCGGCACCGCCCGCCCGCCGGTGGCCCGGCTCGCGCCGTCTACCGCCGCCGAAGCCGGTGTCGGGTCAGGCGACCTCCTGCGCGTCAGCACCGCCGACGGCGCCATCGCTCTGCCGGTGGCGATCACCGACATGCCGGATCGGGTCGTCTGGCTCCCGCTGTTCTCACCCGGCTCGCACGTCCACGCCGCGCTTCGCGCGCAGGAGGGTGACCTCGTGGCCCTCGCGCCGGCCCCGGTCGACACCACCGACGCCGCAGGGGGTGCCGCGTGAACCTCGCCACCGATTTCCCGACCCTCGACGACTTCGGCCAGGACCCGATCTGGCTCGTCGTGGCCAAGGCGCTGGCCGTGTTCGTGTTCCTTGTGCTCAATCCGCTCATCGCCATCCTGCTCGAGCGAAAGATCATGGCACGCATGCAGACCCGCCTCGGGCCGAATCGGGTCGGCCCCAAGGGAATCCTGCAGAGCCTTGCCGACGGCGTGAAACTCGCACTCAAGGAGGGGATCATCCCCACCGGCGTCGACAAGGTGATCTATCTGCTGGCACCGATCATCGCGGTCGTCCCGGCGGTGATGGCCTTTGCGGTCATCCCGTTCGGGCCGATGGTGTCGGTCTTCGGTCACCAGACTCCGTTGCAGCTCACCGATCTCCCCGTCGGGGTGCTGTATGTCCTGGCGGTCACGTCGGTGGGTGTCTACGGGATCGTGCTGGCCGGCTGGTCGTCGGGCTCGACCTATCCGCTGCTCGGCGGACTCCGCTCGACGGCACAGGTCATCTCGTACGAGATTGCGATGGGACTCACCTTCGCCGCGGTGTTCCTCGACGCCGCGACCATGTCGACGTCGGGAATCGTTGCCGCCCAGGAACACCACTGGTACGTGTTGCTGCTGTTGCCCTCGTTCGTCATCTACGCCATCTCGATGGTCGGCGAGACCAACCGGGCGCCCTTCGATCTGCCCGAAGCCGAGGGTGAGCTGGTCGGCGGGTTCCACACCGAGTACTCGTCGTTGAAGTTCGCCATGTTCATGCTCGCCGAGTACATCAACATGGTCACCGTCTCCGCGCTCGCCACCACTCTGTTCCTCGGCGGTTGGCAGGCGCCGTGGCCGCTGAGCACGTTCGACTGGGCGAACTCCGGTTGGTGGCCCGTCCTCTGGTTCACGCTCAAGGTGTGGGCGTTCCTGTTCGTGTTCATCTGGCTGCGAACCAGTCTGCCGCGCTTGCGGTACGACCAGTTCATGAATCTGGGTTGGAAGGTCCTGATCCCCATCTCGCTCACCTGGGTGATGGTCGTCGCGATCATCCGCGCCGCCTTCGCCGGCGAGGACGCCGACCTCACCCGCGCGCTGGTCTCCGCCGGCGCCGGACTCGTCGTCACCGGGCTCATCGCCTACGCGGTGTGGCGGTTGATGCGGGTCCCCGACATCCCGGACCCGACGCAGGACTCCGCAGACCCGTCCGCCGCACCCGACGAGTTCGACCCGATGGCCGGCGGATTCCCCGTGCCGCCGATGCCCAGCACCGTGAGGGAGACCACCGATGCCTGACTTCTCGAAACCGGTGAGCGGATTGCGCGTCACCTTCGGCGGCATGTTCCAACCCACGATCACGGAGCAGTACCCCGAGCAGAAACGGCCGACCGCAGCGCGCTATCACGGTCGCCATCAACTGAATCGGCACCCCGACGGTCTCGAGAAGTGCATCGGGTGCGAGCTGTGCGCGTGGGCGTGCCCGGCTGACGCCATCTATGTGGAGGGCGCCGACAACACACCCGACGAGCGCTACTCGCCCGGCGAACGGTACGGGCGCGTCTACCAGATCAACTATCTGCGGTGCATCGGTTGCGGGCTCTGCATCGAGGCGTGCCCCACGCGCGCGCTCACGATGACCAACGACTACGAACTCGCCGATGACAATCGCGCCGACCTCATCTACGAGAAGGACCGTCTGCTGGCCCCGCTGCAGCCCGGCGTCGACGCGCCGCCGCACGCGATGGCGCCGGGCTCCACCGAGGAGAACTACTACCGGGGCGAGGTGACCGCCGACGGCCGCGTGACCCTGCCCGATCCGACGGTCCCGACCAAACGCGAGTCGCGGTCATGACTCCCGGTGGCACCCTGTGGCTCGCCGACGAGGTGGTGCGCACCTCCACCGGTGAGGCGATCCAGTTCTGGGTTCTCGGGGCCGTCGCGGTCGCGGGCGCGCTGGGCGTGGTCTTCGCGACCAAGGCTGTGTACTCGGCGATCTTCCTGGCCACCACGATGATCGTGCTGGCCGTCTTCTACGTCGCGCAGGGTGCGCTGTTCCTGGGCGTGGTGCAGGTGGTCGTGTACACCGGTGCGGTCATGATGCTGTTCCTGTTCGTCATCATGCTGATCGGCGTCGACTCCTCGGACTCACTACGGGAGACCCTGCGCGGCCAGCGGCTGTCCGCGGTGTTGATCGGTGTCGGCTTCGGAATCCTGTTGATCGCCGGGATCGGCAGCGCCACCGTCGGTGCCGTCACCGGTGCCACCGACCCCGGCGTAGCGGCCGCGCAGAGCGACGCCGGGGTGGAGGCCATCGCCGAGCTGATCTTCGTCCGCTACCTGTGGGCGTTCGAGCTCACGGGGGCCCTCCTCATCGCCGCCACGCTCGGCGCCATGGTGCTCGCGCACCGGGAGCGTTTCGGCCCACGACTCACCCAGAAAGAACTGTCGCAGGCGCGGTTTCGCAGTGGGGTCAACCTGACCCCGCTGCCGACACCCGGCGTCTACGCGCGACACAACGCGGTCGACGTGCCTGCCCGTCTGCCCGACGGGTCGCCGTCGGACCTGTCGGTCAACGCCATCCTGGCCGCGCGGACGCTCCGCACCCGCCCGGCCGACGACCCGGGGACCGACCGGTGAACCCGGAGAACTACCTCTACCTCGCAGCGCTGCTGTTCACCATCGGCGCGGCCGGAGTACTGCTGCGACGCAACGCGATCGTCGTGTTCATGTGCGTCGAGCTCATGCTCAATGCGGCCAACCTCGCCTTCGTCACCTTCGCCCGGATGAATCAGTCGTTCGACGGCCAGGTCATCGCGTTCTTCACCATGGTCGTCGCCGCGGCGGAAGTGGTGGTCGGGCTGGCGATCATCATGACCATCTTCCGATCACGCCGCTCGGCGTCGGTCGACGACGCGGATCTGCTGAAGAGGTAGAGGAGGATTGGTGAACGCCGAACTCACTGCGTCATTGCTCTGGCTGATCCCGGCTCTGCCGCTCCTGGGTGCGGCGATCCTCCTTCTCGGTGGTCGCGCCACGGACCGGTGGGGGCATCTGCTCGGGACGGGCCTCGCGATCGCGTCGTTCGCGGTGGCGCTGATCATGTTCACCGGCATGGTGTCCCGATCTGCTGACGACCGCGTCGTGTCGGACGTCCTGTTCAGTTGGGTACCGGTGGGCGAGCTCCAGGTCGACTTCGGGTTTCTCCTCGACCAGCTGTCGATGTGCTTCGTCCTGCTGATCACCGGCGTCGGCTCGCTCATCCACGTCTATTCGATCGGCTACATGCAGCACGATCCAGATCGTCGCCGATTCTTCGCCTACCTCAACCTGTTTCTCGCGGCCATGCTCGTCCTGGTCCTGGCCGACAACTACCTGGGTCTCTACCTCGGCTGGGAAGGCGTCGGACTCGCGTCGTACCTGCTGATCGGTTTCTGGCAGCACAAGCCGTCGGCGGCCACCGCAGCCAAGAAGGCATTCGTCGTCAACCGGGTCGGCGACATCGGACTCGCTGTCGCCCTGATGATCATGTTCGCCGCCTTTGGCTCAGTGGCCTTCACCGCGGTGTTCGACGGTGCTTCCCAGGCAGGCGAGACGACACTCACCGCACTGGGTTTCGTGCTGCTTCTCGCCGCATGCGGCAAGTCGGCGCAGGTGCCGCTGCAGTCGTGGCTGGGCGACGCGATGGAGGGCCCGACGCCGGTGTCGGCGCTGATCCACGCCGCGACCATGGTGACCGCCGGCGTCTACCTCATCGTGCGCTCGGGCCCGATCTTCGACCTCGCCCCCGCCGCCCAGGTCGGGGTCGTGGTCGTCGGCGCGGTCACCCTGTTGTTCGGTGCCGTCATCGGTTGCGCGAAGGACGACATCAAGAAGGCGCTCGCCGCGTCGACGATGAGCCAGATCGGGTACATGGTGCTGGCCGCCGGGCTCGGTCCGGCGGGTTACGCGTTCGCCATCATGCACCTCCTCACCCACGGGTTCTTCAAGGCGGGGTTGTTCCTCGGTGCGGGTTCGGTGATGCACGGGATGAACGACGAGACCGACATGCGTCGCTACGGCGGACTGCGCGCCCTCATGCCGATCACGTTCGTCACCTTCGGCGTCGGGTATCTCGCGATCATCGGTGTGCCGCCGTTCGCGGGCTTCTACTCGAAGGATCACATCATCGAGGCCGCGTTCGGAGCGGGTGGAGCGAAAGGTCTGATCCTCGGTGGCGCAGCACTTCTCGGCGCCGGGATCACCGCGTTCTACATGACCCGGGTCATGTTGCTCACCTTCTTCGGCGAGAAGCGTTGGCACGACGGCACGCACGCGCCGGCACCTCACCCGCACGAGTCGCCGCGTGTCATGACCGGCCCGATGATCCTGATCGCGCTCGGCTCCGTTGCATCGGGCGGCCTGCTGGCCATCGGCGGATCGCTGGAGACGTGGCTCGAACCCGTTGTCGGAGAACACACCGAGCACCATCTCGTCCCGGTGTGGGCCATGACGGCGATCATCCTGCTCGTGGTCGCCGTCGGCGTGGCTGTCGCCTACCGTCAGTACGCGACTCGACCGGTGCCGGTGACCGCGCCCGAGGACGTATCCGTGCTCACCGTCGCCGCTCGCCGCGATCTGTACGGCGACGCCGTCAACGAGGAGTTCCTGATGCGGCCGGGCCAGCGGGTCACCGCCGGCCTCGTCGCGGTCGAGTCCGATGGCGTCGACGCGCTCACCAGCGGTGTCGGTGATGCGGTGACCGGCGCGTCGCGTCGAATACGCGGGTGGCAGAACGGTTATGTCCGGTCGTATGCCCTGTCGATGTTCGCGGGTACCACCGTGATCGTGGCCCTGGTGATGGCGGTGAACGTCCTGTGAGCATCCCGTGGTTGACCATCCTCTGGGTTGCGCCCGCCGTCGGCGCGGCCCTTGTCCTCGCGGTCCCGGCGCACCGGGCGACCGCGGCGAGATGGTTCGCGCTCGTGGTGTCAGTGGCTGTCCTCGTCCTCTCGATCGGTCTCGCGGCCGGTTTCGATCCCGGTGGCGAGCGCTACCAGTTCGTCGAAGACGTCAGCTGGATACCGGCGCTGGGCACGCGTTACGCGCTGGGGCTCGACGGCATCGGACTCGTCCTGGTGCTCCTGACCGCGGCACTCCTGCCCCTGCTGCTCGTGGCCGGCTGGCGCGATGCCGAGTCGGCTGGCTCGCTGGACAATTCGGGTGGGCGCGCGCAGAAGGGCCCGCACATCTACCTGGCGCTGTTCCTCGCCACCGAGGCGATGGTGCTGATGAGTTTCGTCGCGCTCGACGTGCTGCTGTTCTACATCTTCTTCGAGGCGATGCTCATCCCGATGTACTTCCTGATCGGCGGGTTCGGCACCGGACCCAACCGATCGGCGGCCGCGGTGAAGTTCCTGTTGTACAACCTCTTCGGCGGACTCCTTCTGCTGGCTGCGGTGATCGGACTTTACGTGGTGACCGCCCAGGACGGGGTGGGCCCAGACGGTGGCGGGACGTTCGCGCTGCCGGACATCGCCGCAGCTGTCGCGAGCGGACAGATCGATGACTCGACCGGGTTGGCCAAACTCCTTTTCCTCGGCTTCCTGTTCGCCTTCGCGGTGAAAGCGCCGCTGTGGCCGTTGCATTCGTGGTTGCCCGACGCCGCCGTCGCCGCCACGCCCGCCTCGGCGGTGCTGATGATGGCCGTGATCGACAAGGTCGGGACCTTCGCGATGCTGCGATTCTGCATGCAACTGTTCCCGGACGCGTCCCAGTACTTCGCGCCCCTCGTCTGCGGACTCGCGGTCGTCAGCATCGTCTACGGCGCGGTTCTGGCCATCGGACAGACCGACGTGATGCGGCTCATCGCCTACACGTCCATCTCGCACTTCGGCTTCATCATCCTCGGCATCTTCGCGATGACCGACCAGGGCCAGACCGGGTCGACGCTCTACATGGTCAACCACGGGATCTCCACCGCCGCACTGTTCCTCATCGCCGGCTTCCTCGTATCACGTCGTGGGAGCACCCTGATCGCCGACTACGGCGGCGTGCAGAAGGTCGCGCCCGTCCTCGCCGGCACCTTTCTCGTCGCCGGGCTCGCCACCCTCTCGCTCCCGGGGCTGGCCCCGTTCATCAGCGAGTTCCTGGTTCTCATCGGCACCTTCACCCGCTACCCGGTGGCGGCGGTGATCGCCTGCTCGGCGCTCGTCCTGTCGGCGATCTACATCCTGTGGACTTATCAGCGCATGATGGGCGGACCGACGAAACCGGCCGGCGACCGCTTGTCGTCGATGCGGGACCTGGCGGGTCGCGAACTCGTGGTCGTCGCTCCGCTGCTCGCCCTCCTCATCGCGCTGGGGGTGTATCCGAAGCCGATGATCGACCTGATCGATCCGGCGGTACAGGCAACGCTCACCACTGTCGGCGTCGAGGCGCCGGAACCGGCCGTCGCCGAGTCTGATCCGGAGGGCAACTGATGACATCGACCACCCTCGTCGACGGTCCGATGACGCTGGCCGCCATCGACACCCCCAGCGTCGAATACGCATCTCTCGCACCGATGCTCATCGTGTTCGGCGTCGGGGTCGTCGGGGTGCTCGTCGAGGCGTTCGCGCCGCGTCGTCTGCGGTATCCCCTGCAACTCTCGCTCGCGCTCGGCGGGTTGGTCGTCGGGTTGGGTGCCCTGATCGCGGTGGCGGTCGCGCAGACACACGATGGCGCGAACGGCGAGTTCGCGATGTCGGGTGCGGTCGTGATCGACCGACCGGCGCTGTATCTACAAGGGCTGCTGCTGATCATCGCGGTCATCGCCGTCGGGTTAATGGCCGAGCGCCGACTCGAGCGAGTGGTCGCACCGGTGACGATGCGAAGGCTCGCCGGGGTCGGCGGCGGAGACGACGCGATCACGCGTGGCGGCCCGGCCGGTGGCGGTGTGGACGCCGACATGTTCACCCCCTCCGGTGCCTCGGTACCCAACACCGATGCCGAGTTCGAGGCCACCCGCGCCGGAGCGGTGACGACCGAGGTCTTTCCCCTGGCCCTGCTCGCGGTGGGCGGGATGATGCTGTTCCCGGCGTGTGGGGACCTGCTCACGATGTTCATCGCGCTGGAGGTGTTCTCGCTCCCGCTGTATCTGCTGTGCGGACTGGCCCGGCGCCGGCGCCTCATCTCGCAGGAAGCCTCCCTGAAGTACTTTCTGCTGGGCGCCTTCTCGTCCGCGTTCTTCCTGTTCGGAGCGGCCTTCGTCTACGGCGCCACGGGTTCGCTGAACCTCTCGACGATCGGTGCGTCGATCTCGACGACCGCCGACAGCGGCGGTGACACCACGCTCGCACTCATCGGGCTGGCGCTGCTCGCCGTCGGCCTGCTCTTCAAAGTGGGTGCGGTGCCGTTCCATTCGTGGATTCCGGATGTCTACCAGGGCGCTCCGACGCCCGTCACCTCGTTCATGGCCGCCGCCACCAAGGTCGCCGCTTTCGGCGCGTTGCTCCGGGTCTTCTACGTCGGTTTCCCGGGCCTGCGTGAGCAATGGGAACCCGCGTTGTGGGCGGTGGCCATCGCGTCGATGGTCATCGCCTCGGTCATGGCGGTGACCCAGAACGACGTCAAGCGGATGCTCGCGTACTCGTCCATCGCGCACGCCGGGTTCATCCTGCTCGGCCTGATCGCCTTCGACGAGGCCGGACTCGGCGCCACGCTGTTCTACCTCGCCGCCTACGCGTTCACCACTCTCGGCGCCTTCGCCACCGTCGCCGTCATCCGCGAGCCCGACACCGACTCCAGTCCGTCCGCCCGTACAGTCGCCATCCACGGCACGGCACCGCTGCCGCGAAACCCGCACCTGTCCGGCCGCGAGGCCACCGACCTCACCCAGTGGTCGGGGTTGGGGCGCCGTTACCCGCTGGTGGGCGCCATGTTCTCGGTGTACCTGCTCTCGTTCGCAGGCATCCCGCTGACCAGTGGCTTCATCGCCAAGTTCGACGTCTTCGCCGCAGCAGCCGGTTCCGGCGGCGGCGTCCTAGTGGTCATCGGCGTCATCAGCAGCGCCATCGCCGCCTACGTCTACGTCCGCATCATCGTCGCCATGTTCTTCGACGACGTTCCCACCTCCGGCGCCCCGCACGTGGTGAAACCCAGTGTGCTGACGACGACCGGCATCGCCCTGTGCACTCTGATGACGGTCGCCCTCGGCATCTTTCCGCAACCGCTGCTCGACCTCGCCGACGCGGCAGCGGTGTTCTTGCGCTGACAGATGATCAGGAACGGATCCGTCAACGAAACGTCGACCACTGCGGAGTTGTGCAGGATCGTGCACGGTCACGCGTCGAGTTGGGGCATTTGGGTCCGGTATGCGACGCATACTGCCCCAACGTCAGGCGCTGTGTGTGGTCACTTCCCAGCTGAAGCCTTCCCGGGTGCAACCATGCCATCCTGGAACCCGTGGATCTGATCAGGCACTTGCGGTTCTTCGTCGCCGTGGCCGAGGAGGGCCACTTCGGCGAGGCCGCGGCCCGCCTGGAGATGACGCAGCCGCCGGTGTCGCAGGGTCTGCGTCGCCTGGAGAAGCAGCTGGGACTCCAACTCATCCGACGTACAACTCGCGGCGCCGAACTCACCGATGCCGGACGCGAACTGCTTCCGCGCGCACGTCTACTCGTCGACGACGCTTCGAGATTCGTCGGCGAGGCCCGTCGGCTCCACGAGCGGACCGAGGTATTGCGTTGGGGTATCCCATCACTGGTCGGCCCGACGATCACGGCCACGCTGGCACGCCGCATCGCCGGGGTCGCGTCCGGACAGGACACGATCAGCTCCTCGACCGTCGATCTCATCGAACAGGTGTCGGCCGGGTCACTAGACCTCGCGGTTGTCGAAGCGCCCTGTGTCACCGGCTCTTTGAGCACCGGCCCGATCGTCGTCCTCAAGCGTTCGGTCGTGGTGCCTGCTTCGCATCCGACAGCGTCCGCCGATCGGCCGCGCCTGCGTCACCTGGCCGGGCTGCGCTTCTGCCACACGCCACGGTCGTTCAACCCGCCTGCGCACGACCAGCTGATCGACCGGCTCCGAGAGTCCGGCCTCGACCCGCAGCTGAATACGGTGACCTCCGCCGACCAACTGCTGGCCGCGGTCGCCGCCGGGCACGCCTTCGCGCTGACCGTCGATCGCGGTGTCCTCGCCGCGGTCGATGCCGTTCGCTGCCTGTCCGTCGGACCGGACGCCACCGCGCTGCGCCTTCGCGTCGTCTACCGCGAACCCGGCCTCAGCGAGGTGGCGGAGGTCGTCACCGCCGCCCTCTACCGGATCGGCAAAGCGACGTGAGCTCGTCGGCGCCCCTGCCCGAGTCGGTCCGCACCGAGCTCGACCGCGCTGTCCACGAGACCTTCGCCGACGCCGGCTGTTCGGGGTGCGTGCATGTTCGGACGATCGGTCCGGCGCCGGTCGAGTACTGCCACGACGCCGACACCCCGGTCGTCCTCGCGTCGGTGTACAAACTCGCGGTGCTGGTCTCCCTGTGCCGGATGGCAGATCGCGGCGACATCGATCTCACGGCGTCGATCACCATCGATCCCACCCGGTGGGCGCAGGGCCCGACCGGGCTCGCACTGTTCTCGGACCCGGTGGCCGTGTCCTGGCGTGACCTGGCCACGTCGATGATGACCGTCTCGGACAATGTCGCCGCCGACGTCATACTCGCCCACATCGGACTGCCGCAGATCCACGACGACCTGGTCGACCTCGGCCTCACGCACACCCGCATCGTCGGTGGTGTCGCCGAATCGCACGCACGTCTGCAGCGGGAGACCGGCACGAGCACCGTTGCCGAGGCGTTCGCCGCCCTGGCCGATCCCGACTTCGACGCCTCGGTCAGCGCCTACGACGCCGCCTACTCCAGTGCCGCGACACCGCGCGACTGCACGACGCTGCTCGACGCAATCTGGACCGATCGCGCAGCGTCCGCGGCGTCGTGCGAGTTCATTCGCCAGACGATGAGGAAACAGGTCTTCACCTCGCGCCTCGCTTCGGGGTTTCCGTTCCGACGGGTGAGCGTCGCGGGAAAGACGGGCACGCTCGTCGCCGTTCGCAACGAGATCGGCGTCATCGAGTTCCCCGGCGAAGTGCCGATCGCGGTCGCGGTGTTCACGATGAGCGCGAGATCCGAGATGGCGCTACCCGAGGTCGACCGCGCCATCGGAGAGGTGGCCCGCGTGATCGTCACCGAACTCCGAAGACCGGACGACTGAGCGGAAACTCGCCCAGGAACAGCGACGATAGCGAACCACTATCGGCCGATCGCGTGCCGAAACTTGGCATCGCTTCGTCCCGATGGGTTGGCTCGGGTCATGCGTCGATGGTGGGCACTGGTGAGTGCATGTGCGGTGATCGTGGGCACGGTGTCGGGTTGCTTCCTGCCCTCAGACTCACCTGAGGACGCGCTACGGTCGTTCGCGGCCGCGCTGCAGGAGGGCGATGCCACCAGGGCCGCGGCCCTCACCGATGATCCGGCCGCGGCAGGCGCGGCGATCACCGCCATGTTCGACGGCATGGGCCGCACGCCCAAGCTCTCGGTCGCGGCCGACCTGGTCGACGACAAGGAGGTCAGCGGCACACTCGACCATCGCTGGCAGATCCGCGATCGGAGCGTCGAGTATCAGACCTCTGTCGTTCTCGCCGAGTCGGATTCCCAATGGAAGATCCGGTGGCAGCCCTCCGTCCTGCACCGGCAACTCCGTGCCGGGGAATCGTTCTCGTACACCGACGATCGCGCCTACCGGACGCCGGTCCTCGACACCAACGATCGGCCGCTCATGACCTGGCAGGCCGTCACCCTGGTCGCGTTGCAACGCGCGCAACTCGATTCGGCGGAGATGCTCGCCCGCGCCCTCCGACCCGTCGAACCCGGTATGACCGCCGCCGGTATCCGCGCGGCCTTCGCAGGCTACAATGCGCCGCAGCACACGGTGATCCGGCTCCGCGAGTCCGATCTCCGGCGCGTCCGGCGCTCGGTGGAGTCGATTCCGGGTGTCGCGCTCAGCGAGCAAGGCGCGCTGCTCAGCGCCACCAGAGCACTGCATTCGCCGGCGATGTCGGGACTCGAGGAGATCTGGCGCGAGCACATCGACGCCACGGCGGGGTGGTCCGTCCAGATCGTCGGCGCCGACGGCACACCCACTCATCTCGTCGACTCAGCGCAACCCGGTGTCACGCCACCGGTACGCACGACCCTCGATCGCGATGTCCAGACCCGAGCACAACTCGCCGTCGACGGCGAACGACGCCCTGCCATGGTCGTGGCCATCAAGCCGTCCACCGGGGGCATCGTCGCCGTCGCGCAGAACGACGCCGCCGACAGGTCGGGATCGGTCTCACTGTCCGGGCTCTACCCTCCGGGTTCGACGTTCAAGACCATCACGACCGCAGCAGCACTGGACGCCGGAGCCGTGCAACCGACGTCACAGGTCCGCTGTCCTGGCCGCACCACGATCGAAGGTCGGACGATCCCGAACGAGGACGACTTCGACCTCGGGACCGTGGCACTTTCAACAGCTTTCGCGCGCTCGTGCAACACGACGATGGGCGCCCTCGCGAACAGGCTGCCCGACGACGCGCTCACCGCCATGGCACGACGGTTCGGCATCGGCGCGGACTACACCGTTCCGGGCCTGACGACCGTCACCGGGTCGGTGCCCCGCGCCGATTCACCAGCGTTGCGGGTCGAGAACGGCATCGGTCAGGGTACGGTGACCGTCAGCCCCTTCGGTCTCGCCCTGGCCGAGGCGAGCCTCGCGCGCGGTGAGACCGTGACCCCCGGCCTGGTTCGCGGAAGGGACACGACGGGAGACGTGGAACCGCAACAGATCCCGGGCGACGTCACTCGTGCACTCCGAAGCATGATGCGCGACACGGTCACTCGCGGCACGGCCACCGCACTCCGCGACATCCCCGGTCTCGGCGGAAAGACCGGCACGGCGGAGTACGGCGACAACAAGAACCCGCACGGCTGGTTCGCCGGCATCGTCGGGGACCTCGCGTTCGCGACGCTCGTCGTCGGAGGCGGGTCGTCCGCACCCGCTGTCGAGGTGACCGGAGAGTTCCTGCGGCCGCTGAGCGAGTGAGCGCTTCCGCAAAGTGCGGGAAAGGTACCGGATTCCGGGACGAATCCCGCACTCTGTCAACGGGTCGTCACGACGCCGGCTCGAGGTCCTTTCGGTACAGGGTCTTGCCCGACGCGTCGACCAGATCCACGCTCAACACTTTGGTCCTGCCGTCGATCGTCACCTCGCCGAAGTGTTGAAACCCCTCCGCCGGTGACACATTCGACCCGGTAGGTGCATGGACGAATTGGTACTCGGCACCGAATGTGCTGTCCAACGGGCTCTCCGGGAACGCACCGGCGTGCAACGGTCCGGCGACGAACTCCCAGAACGGCGCAAAATCCTTGAAGCCGGCGCGGTCAGGCTCGTAGGAGATCGCGGCGGTGTAGTGGACATCGGCGGTCAGGAACACCACGTTCCGGACGTTCTTCGTCTGAGACAGGATGCGGGAGAACGCGATCTCACGACCAAGCGGATCGCCGGCATCACCCTGGGCCACCGCTTCCATTGCCTTCGGACCGTCCGGCGGTGTCGTGTTCTTGTCCGCCACGACGATGCTTAGCGGCAGGTCATTGGCGACGATCTTCCAGGTCGCCGTCGAACCCCGCAGTCCGTCGATGAGCCACTGGGTCTGTTCCGGACCGAGCAAGCCGTCGACGTTGTCCCCCGACCACGCATCGGGGTTCGGGTCCTTGTGGCTGCGCATGTCGAGGATGAAGACGTCGAGCAGTGGACCGTATGACGCCCTGCGGTACAGACGATCCGAGGCACCGATCTCGACGGGTTGCCATTCCTGCCAGGCCTGACGTCCGTTGCGCGCCAACACGTCGACGCTCATCTCGGTGTATCCCTCGCGGCCCTGCCCCTCGAGACTCTCCCCGGGGAACCAGTTGTTGACGACCTCGTGGTCGTCCCACTGCACCAGTTGCGGGACTGATCCGACGAAGCGTCGGAAGTGGTCGTCGGTCAGGTTGTACGCGTAGTTTCCACGAAACTGATCGACGGTCTGCGCCACCTGCGCCTTCGCCGGACTGGTGATGTTCCGATAGGTCTTGCCGTCGTTCTGTTCCTGAGTCGCCTCGACCGGGTTGTCGGCGTAGATGGCGTCACCGGAGTGGATGAAGAACTGCGGATCACGGTCGGCCATGGTGGCGAAGATGGTCATCCCGCCCATATCGGGGTTGATGCCCCACCCCTGCCCGACCACGTCGCCGGACCACTGGAACCTGATGTCGCCGTCTCGTACCGGAGCTGTCGTGAAGATTCCGGTCGCCGGTTCGGAGAGCGCGCCGTCCTCACCTTCGAAGGTGACGCGATAGTGCACGGTCTGGCCGGGCTCCAGGCCGGCCACCCGCAGTCGGCCGGTCCCGTCGCCGGCGGGCGTCACCTGCGGTCCGCGGAATTTCCGTGCAGCGCCGAAGGACTCGCTCGATGCGGTCTCGACGATCATGGTCGCCGGCCGGTCCGACCGCGCCCACACCAGCGCCCCTCCGCTGGTCACCTCGCCGGTGGCCACCCCGTGGGTGAGGACCGGCCGGTTTCTGACCAGACTCGGCGTCGCCGAACCAGGATTCGACGACCCGCAGGCTGCCAGCGCGGACCCGACCGGGACGAGGAGCGCCCCCGTAGCGGCAGTCCGCAGAATCGTGCGCCTGGACGTGGGACGGTCTGCTCGATGAGGTCGGGCCATGGGCGCCAGCGTGGCGTAGCACTTCCAATGGCTGGTGAAGCGCAGGTGAAGTCTCGGCGTCCGTCCGGCTCGCGCGCGGCAACACATCAGCGAGATCTACGCGTTCCGTCCCCTGATGGAACGAGACGCCGGGCCACCTCGGGACCGCCGACCTCCAAAACGAATTGCGGGTCTCCGCAAACGATCAACTGATCACGCGCCCGAGACAGCCCGACGTAGAGCCGCTCGCGTGACCGCTCCCACGACTTCTCCTCGTTGAGCGCAAGCACGATGACGCGCCGTTCCAGACCTTTGAAACCCAGCACGTGACCGTAGAAGACCTGTTCGGCATCCCAGAACGACGACCAGTACTCCCGGTTTCCCTGCGACTGGCGCGCCTTCTGTTCCTCGTGTCGGCTGCCGGTCGTCAGCAGCGCGATGTCTTCCGGGCGCCATCCGTCCTCGAGCAGCGGGTCGATCTGATCGTCGGCCACACCGAGTGCTTCCTCAGCCGTGCAGGCGATGAACCGGACCGACGGCCCGTCGCCACCGTTGAGCCTCATCCGTTGTCCGACGAGCGGTTTGAACGCCTCTGCGATCTGTTTGGTGTTGCGCAGATTGTGGTCGAGGACGAGTGGCACCAGGTCGACGGGCGGCGACCCCTGCCGAGCGAACACACGCTGGGCCTCGTCGCTGAACACGAAGATCCCGCTGGTGTCCTCGTCACGCAGGCAGGCGAGCATCGGCTTCCACCATTCGTCGGCGAAGTCCTGCGCTTCGTCGACCACGATCGCGTCGAATCGCCTGCCCGGCGAAAGCGCCTGGGCCAGTTCGTACATCTGCTGCGGCAGCGTGTACTCCCAGAAGTCCGACGCGGCCTTGGTGCGCTCCTGCTCGTCGGGTCCGCTTGCGGCTCCCCACGTGATTCCCAGTTCATGGAACTCGCCCACATAGGCGGGTCGTTCCTTGCGACTCCAGGTTGCGGTGAGCCGCTCGAGATACGAAGCGAGTCCGTGTGAATAGCAAACCAGCGCAACACGTTGTCCGTCACGCGCCAGACGCCGAGCTTGTTCGATGGCGAGGAACGTCTTGCCGCTTCCGGCGCCACCCCGGATCTCGACGCGACGGAGTTGATGGGCGGCCCGTAGGATGACAGCCTGCTGAGAGGTCAGAGCGTCGGCCACCTCTTCGTTCTCCAGCGCGCGGGCCACAACGTCGCGCTGCGGCAGGCCACGCCCGCTCAGCACCGTGGCGAGCTGCTCGATCCCGGGACCGTCGAGGACCGGAAGGCTCCCGACTTTCTGCAGCAGAACCTCTCGAATCAGCGGCGATATCTGCTCAATCTGATTGCGGTCGACGATCTTCCACCGCGGACAGTCCGCCAGCGCGAACGCGGGCCCGACTTCCGAGTGCGGGAACACGGCCATGTGATCCCATCTCACCCGCCCCTGAGTCCATCTCGGATCCGATTCGACGAACTCTCGCAGTGCGTAGCAGCCGCCGCGGGCCTGCCCGACGGGGTCGATACGTTTGGCAGACTGCCCTGCCCGCTCCTGCCACCACGATGTTCCGTCGTGCCACACTTCACCGCCTTTCACTTCGACGCAGACGATTCCGGCGCCGGCGATGGCAACGAGGAAATCGATCTCGTGATCCTTCGCGTGGTCGGTGACGCGCTGTCCGACGATCAGCAGGTCGTCCTCAAGCAACTGTCCGACGATCGCCTTGAACACAGTCTCTTCACTCGACGCCGCGAATCGCGGAGTCGCAGGAAGTACTGTCACCACCGCGTTCCCCTTCCACCAGGCGGTTCATCTACGTCGACACCTCGACTGTCACTCATCCTGCCCCCACTGAGGACCAGGGCGCAGGACTCGCAGGTAGGGACCAGCGATTTGAAGACTCTTTCGCATCAGAAAGCCGGCGGATCCGCACTCGGCAACCGCCATCCGAAGGTTGCCGTCGGCGGCGCCTCCTTCGCGAACAGCCGCGCCGGACGGCCGCCGGCGACACGTGTGACCGGGTTTCCGTCGCCGTCGGTCTGCGGCGCCAGCAGAGGCTGGACCCGCCGGTTGAACGAATCCCGCATCAAGCGTCGCCCCAGGATCGCCTCGTGAAGCTCTCGCAGTTCTGACAGGGTGTACGGCTCCCGCAGCAGATTGTCCGGGTCGGGCTTGTCCTCGTAGCGCTCGCGCAGATTGTCGGTGGCTGCTGCCAGTATGGCGTCGTGGTCGTACAGCAGCCGCTCCCCTGAAGCCAGAGCCCCGTCCGGCGTCACCTCGACGAGTTCTCCGGTCACCCCACCCAGGTCGTCGGCTCCCAACGCGACCACATGCGCGATCGAGATCGTCCAGCCCCGTGGATCTCGATCAGGATCACTGAACACCGCCAGAAGATGCGGATGAACGTGATCGGGCGAGAGCCCCAGCTTCAGCTCAAGTACCTCACGCACGGTGTCAGTGACCGAACGTCGCTCCCTCACGAACCGACCTGGCAAAGCCACGCGCCCCGAGTCGGGATGCCGCTGTACGACAACGTGCACAGCACCTGCAGCGACGGTCAGCACGGCGATGTCGACGGCGACGTTGGGGCGCGGATAGTCAGTCAATTGTTCAGACGATCTCGAAGCCACCGCTTGACACTATGCGAGAATTCGCGCAAACTACTAATCGCATTCCTGCGTAAAGGGTGTCTCAAGGCGCATTTCCCCGCCGTCCGCACGGGCCTCACCTCTCCAGGGCGCACACGCCCACCTCACCACCGAAGGAGCATCATGAAGCTCTCTGCCGCACTCGATGTCGACGTCGTCGCCCTGGAATCCGCCGATGAGCTGACGGTTCTCGTGGAGCTGGTGGCACCGGAGGCGCCGACTGCGAACCGGCCCCCGACGGCCCTGCAGGTCGTTCTCGACCGCAGCGGCTCCATGTCCGGCGCGCCGCTCGACGGCGCCAAGAAGGCGCTGGCCGGGGTGGTCGCCCAACTCGACCCGCACGATGTGTTCGGCGTCGTCACGTTCGACGACACGGCCCAGGTGGCGCTGCCTGCGTCGTCGTTGATGGACAAGCAGCGCGCCGTCGACGCGATCAGGGCCATCGAAACCGGCGGTTGCACTGACTTGTCGTCGGGTTATCTACGCGGCCTGCAGGAGATACGGCGCGCCGGGGAGTCTGCCGGTATCCGCGGCGGGACCGTCCTGGTGATCAGCGACGGTCACATCAACAGCGGGATCCGCGACGTCGACGAGTTCGCGGGCATCACGGCGAAAGCAGGATCCAAAGGGATCGTCACCTCCACCATGGGCTACGGCCGCGGGTACGACGAAACGTTGCTGTCGGCGATCTCGCGCGCCGGCAACGGAAATCATGTGTTCGCCGATAATCCGGATGCCGCCGGTGCTGCCATCGCGGGTGAGGTCGACGGCCTGCTCTCGAAGTCGGCGCAAGCGGTCACCTTGACCGTTCGATACGACCAGCGCGTCCACGAGCTCGCGTTGTTCAACGATCTTCCCGCGCACCAGATCGGCGATGGTGAGGTGATGATCGAGCTGGGTGATCTCTACGCACTCGAGGAACGAAAACTGCTGCTGCGCATGAAGGTCGGTTCGATTTCCGCCCTCGGCCTGACCGAACTGGCAACGTTGCAGCTGCGCTACGTCGAGACCGCGTCCCTCGTGGAACACACGGTGTCGCTGCCCGTCGTCGTGAACGTCGTCCCTGGCGACGAGGCTGCAGGCCGTGTCCCTGACCCGAAGGTGTACTCCGAGCGTCTCTACCAAGAAGGTCAGCAGGACAAGCTGGAGGCCTCCCGAGCGTACGAGGCCGGCGACATCGACGGCGGTTCGCGGCGCCTCGCACGATCGCGTCAGAAGCTCGAGTACGCCATGCAGGAGGCTCGTCCCGAGGACCGTGCGGCCATCGCCGACGAGATCGCGATGCTCGACCGCTTCGGAGTCAGCGCAGGCGCCCTGGACAGCGTGTATGCATCCAAGGCGATGCGCGCCTCGTACCACCGGACGAACCGCAAGCGTGGCCGACGCCATTGAGGATGTCCGCTTGTTCCCACCCATCCGACTGAAAGGACCTCACGTGAGTCGACTCACCATCGCCCAACTCGACCGAGCCGCAGGGGTTCTCCTCGGTACAGCCGCCGGGGACGCGCTCGGCGTTCCGTACGAGTTCGAAAGCAGAAGTCTGGGTTCTGACGAGAGACCGATGATGCTCGGCGGCGGACTGGGCGACTTCGCACCCGGCGAGTGGAGCGACGACACGTCGATGGCCATGGCGATCGCACTCGTTGCTGCCAAGGGCGCCGATCTCACCTCTGAGGACGCGATCGACGCCATCGCGACGAACTTTCTGAGTTGGTTCGACGGCAACCCACCAGATGTCGGAGTACAGACCCGCGCGGTGCTGAGCGCCGTTCGACGCGGGTCAGCTTCCAACCATGAGCGCGTCGGGTCCCTCATGCGGGACGAGGCAGCGCGTTTTGCGCAGACACATCCGCGGTCGGCAGGCAACGGAGCGCTCATGCGAACCGCACCGGTCGCGCTGGCGCACCTCCACGACCGGGACCGACTGGCGATCGCCACCCGCGCCGTAGCGGAGCTGACCCACGCCGACCCGCTGGCCGGCGACTCGTGTGTGCTGTGGTCCGAAGCCATCCGCACAGCCGTGCTCACCGGGCGGGTCGCTGTGTCCACCGGCCTCGACCTGTTGCCCTCCGACCGCAGGTCGCGGTGGTCGCAATGGCTCGACGAGGCGACGACCGTAGATCCGAAAACGTTCACTCCCAACGGTTTCACGGTGACCGCGCTCCAGGCCGCCGTCGCCGCGATCATGCAGACGCCGATCCCGGACGACGTTCCGTGCCGCCACCTGCAGCACGCGCTCGATACCGCCATCCGCATCGGGAACGACACGGACACCGTCGCAGCAATCGCGGGCGGTCTACTCGGTGCCCGTTGGGGCGCAAGCGCGGTGCCCTGGTCCTGGAGGCGCGCGCTACACGGTTGGCCTCGGCAGGGTTGCTCACCGGAGGACCGGCCGAGCGATGCGCGGGACCTGGTGCGCCTCGGCACCTTGGCCGCGCGCGACGGGCGCGCAGATCCGAAGGGATGGCCGACCGTCGAAGACGTCCGCTATCGGGAGCATGTCGCCACCGAGGTGGTGGCGCATCCGTACGACGACGGCGTGTTGTTGGGGACGCACGCCACGGTCGACCATGGGGCTGACGCAGTGGTGTCGATGTGCCGGGTCGGTCGACGTCAGACTTGCTTCGCGGGCGCTGCCGACATCGTCGAATCACGGTTGATCGACTCCGACGATCCAGCCGACAACCCGAACCTGGAGTTCGTGATCGCCGACACCGCAGACGCGGTTCGTGGTCTGCGCGCCCAGGGCAGAACCGTGCTGTTGCACTGCGTGGCCGGACACCAGCGAACACCCAGCGTGGCTGTCGCTTACGGTGTCCTGCTCGGCCATCCGGTCGCTGAGGTACAGCAGAAGGTGCTCGAACTACTACCGGCGGCACGGGGTCGCGGACTCGTGTGGGACGCCGGCTCGTCTTCGATCGCAGCTATTTGACCGCCTCGGCCGAATCCAGCAACCGCGGCGCCTCACCGGCGTAGCTTCGCAACTGCATCCACCGTCCGACGCTCCCAGGGGAGACAACCATGTCCGGCTCACGCCTACGTGCCGTCCATCAACTGATCGTGGTCGCGGTTGCGCTACTGACCATCACCCTGGCCGCGCCCGCAGCATCAGCTGCTCCGCAACGGAGCCAACCGGTGGCCGGAACAGCGGGGCACGGATTATGCCTCGATCTGAATTCGTCGGAGGTCAAGCTCGGCCTCCGCGCGGTCGGTCCCCCTTTCGGGCAGCCCGGACTGCGATGGGTAGCGCGTCGCGCACCGATGGCGCGATCGCTGGATCGCGCGCCTAACTGCCCGTCCCTGATGTGGGCGACGTTCGACGTCGCGGGCGGCACCGTCTCGTCGCCGGCCGTGGTGCTGCTCTTCCGGCCCGGAAAGTACCTTGGTGTCACCAACCGCCCGACCGGACACACCCGGGTCAGCGGATTCACTCCGGTGAGCGTCACCGTGACCTACCGCTGGCCACGTGCCGCGGACGCCAATGCCAATCCGACGGGTGGCCCGGTCTCATCGACTTTCGTACAGGTCTTCGACCGCGTGTTCAGGTTCGGGGAGTTGCCGCCGGGGGTGTGACAAGCGACTTTCATAGCTTGGGTAAAGATGCGAAGGTTCTCGATTCTCGGTCTCACGTCTGCCGGCGACGCCTATCGTTGAACGATGGCGTCGACTTCACCCCGGCTCCGCACAGGTCAGACGATCACCAACGACGATGGCCGGAAGTACTGTATTCAGGCGTACATCGCCGGTGGAGGTTACGGCTCTGTGTACCGCGCGACGGCAATGTCGGGCCGCGGACAACGCAAAGCCACCACCGTCTGCGTCAAAATCTGTGCGTCCGCTGACGACTGGCATTGCGAGGCACACTTCGGCAACCTGCTGTCCGGATACTCGGAGGTGGTCGAGCTTCTCGATTCGTTTGCGTTCGGCACCGGGGCGGGCCGGCGCACTCGCTATGTCCTTGTGACGGAGTACATGCCCGAAGGGACCGTCGCCGATCTGGCAGACGACCGGGACTGGCACGGTTGGACTCCAGGTCGAGTCCGTCGCGAGATCAGCCGCCTGCTGAAAGTGCTCGCACTCATGCACGCAAGTGGCGTGACCCACCGTGACATCAAGCCCGCCAACGTCTTCATCCGAGATGGGCATCTCGTTCTGGGCGACTTCGGTATTTCCAAACATTCGCTGACCCCCAGACGCTCTGCTATCGACGCCTACACCCCTGCCTACTCCCCGAACAACATGGACGAACGACAGAACTGGGCAACGTGGGTGGACATCTACCAGGTCGGGTTGCTAGCCGGTACCTTGCTGACGGGCAACGATTTCGACAGCAGTCACGTGGGCGGCATCCGCGACTTGGACATCCCCGACGATCTGAAATGTTGGATGTGGCACGCCACCGCACATCACGGCCTTCGATACGTGAGCGGGTTGCAAGCATCTCAGGCGCTTCGGCAGCTACGAGATGTCGACATGAGAGACAAGTCCGGGCCGAAATCGATACGGGGACATCATGTGACGCTCACAGGTCGGTTCGCCACCGGGTCGCAACGCAAGTTGGCGCAGATGATCAGTCGCGCCGGTGGAACCGTCCAATCCACGGTCACCGACAAGACGACAGTCCTCGTCCGGGCCGGCAATATGGCGAATACGGTAGGGGTTGGCGAGGGAAGCAAGCTGTTCGAAGTCCGCGAACGCAAACGTCGCGGCGAACGAATCCATGTCATCAACGAGGAGCGGTTAAGCACATTGCTCAACCGCTGACCCGTGCTGTTCATTCTCAAAAAATGGCAGATCCATGTCGCCCTACGAGTTCGAGTTAGTGCTCAATCAGCGAGCTCGGCGCCAGCGTCGAGAACCATCTTCTGATGTTCCATCCGGATCGAGCGGCTCTTTTGGATCGACCAGGCTCCCCAATTTACCAGCATCAGGGGAGTGCAGCTTCCCTTCCTCAGGGAAGTCAGCCTCCAACCGAAGTAATCGGACCTGAGTTCGTTCAGCACTCGCGCCTAACGAGAACCCGATCTTCGTCAACCGGTTGGCGATATCTGAGTCCATTCGAAACGCCGACTGGCTCTCGATGTTGATCGCTACCCGTCGAGCACCATTCAGCAACACAGCACGACGAGCAGCCTCAAAGCCTGCCTCATCAGGATAGACGCTCTGGCCCGGGTCAACAGGCGGTCCCCCTGTACCAAACTGTTCGAACGCCACTTCTTCTCGAGTGGTCCTCGAGAGGTCTGCAGATCCTCCTCCCGCCTGAGGAATTCGTCCCCGAATTGACAGTCGCGACACGCCACCGCGAAAACTCTTTGTGACGACAGTGTGTGCCCCTAGAGTCTGGACGATTCGCAGAGCCTCGTTGAACTTGTCCGTCATGACCAACGTGTCGTACTGCCCATAGGGAACTAGCCGCGCCTCGATTCGTGGATGTCTAACATAAATGACCTTCGCTATTGTCGGTTCGTTGCCGAAGGTATAGTCGCTGGCCTCTGTGAACGGAAACTGTAAGACCGACGCGTCGTCGGTCTTGACAGGATCCTTCTCATAAAAAGAAATTAGCTGCATCATGCCACCTCGATTTTCCTACCGTAGTGCCCACCATCATTGATCCATGCCGACTCAGTTTGTCCACCGTCGCGCCGACAGTAATCTGGACATTGCGTGCACGTCCCAGCTTTGGGGCACGCCCCGGCGCGAGAGACTTATCGGACTCAGAGCGTCCACCGGTCCGTCCACTGCGGCCGTGGGCTGATCCCCGCGATTCCATACCGGCGCGCATCAGACACTCCTTGCTATTACAGCTGCCGCTCCCACCCGACAGAACACCAACTCCAGTCGAACGACCCTCTCCCCCGTCGCCTTTCGCAGCAGATCGGCGTAGATCGCCAGCTGCGCCCAGTAGGCCTCGAGCGTGTGCGCAGCGACACCGACGTCGGTCTTGTAGTCCGCGATGACGAGTCCGCCGTCGGGGTCGCGGTAGACCAGATCCGCGATGCCCTCGACCACCGTTGTGCCATCGGGACCCAGCCCCGCGAGCTGCATCTCCTTCCAGTGCTCGCCGACAGCCGCGCGATGGACGGGTTCGGACTCGAGTGCAGATCGGGCCAGTGCGACGAAGTGGTCGACGTCGACGATGCCGACGGCAGCAGCAGCCTGGCGGGCGACCGCCTCGAAGGTCTCGTCGAGGACCGCGCCTAACTCGGTCTGCTCCAAGACCCCGTGCAGGGCGGTGCCCAGCGAAGCCCCGCTGTCGACGCCTCCAATGCCGGGTGAAACACGCTCTCCTGCAGTGACAGTCAAGAGACCGGCTTCACGGTAGCGTTCCAGCAGCGCAACCTCGGCGGCATCATCACCATGCACTATCCGCGTCGCCGAGTACGACGCACGCAACGCCGACGACACCTCGATTGCGGCCGTCTCGGCTGTCCACTCATCCCAGGGCTGCCGCTCGAACTGCTCGATCGGATCGTCGTCGCGTCGTACCGGTTCGATCAGCTCGGGCACCCTGTTCGGCAGACCGTCCAGCGCGGGAGCCAGCGTCGCACCCCACGAGGCACCTTTGCCCGTGTATCCGGAAACGGCGAGGTGACTCTCTGCGCGAGTGCAGGCAACGTAGAGGAGTCGCTTCTTCTCAGCCTCGGCGTGGACCTTCTCCGCGTCGGCTGCCGGCTTGTACCCCTTCGACGTCACCGACTTCGACACGCATGCCTGCAGTGTGCCGCTCGCATCCCAGAGCAAGGACTCCGGCAGCGTGCGGAATCCGCCGCTCATCCCGGCGACCACGACCATCGGAAATTGCAGACCCTTGGCGGCGTGGATGGTCATGATCCGCACGGCGTCCACGCCGATCTCGGGAAGGACGGTCTCGGCCACACGCGCGTTTTCGTCGGCCTGGGTGTCGGCCCAGTCGATGTAGTCGCGCAACGATCCCCGATCCTCGGCGTACCACGCGCGAGCCTGATCGATGACGAACCGCAGTCGTCGCCACACGTCGCGGTGTCGGGGCGAATCCATCGAGACCTCGAAGACGCGTCGGTCGGTCGCCAACCGACTCAGCAGGGCACCGGGATTCAGGTCACCGAGCTCGAACGACAGCTCGCGCAGGTACCGATATGCGGCGGCAACGGGTGAGGATCCGAGCACCTCGGTCGGAGCGTCGGCGTGGATACTCCATCGGCCGTTCGCTGTGCTCCACCGCAGCAGGTCGTCGTCGCCACAACCGAACAGCGGTGTGCGCAACGCCGCGACGAGAGCCGCTTCGTCGGCGGTGTTCGCCGGCGCCCGACAGGTCACCAGCAGGTCATGAACCTCCTGCGTCGAATAGACGAGACTCGACGCTTCCGAACGGAATTCGATCCCTGCCGCATCCAGACTCTTCTCCAGGAAGGGCAGAACCGTGCGCGACGGGATGAGGATGCAGATGTCTTTCCATGTCAATGCCGCATGCTCGTAGGTCTCGTCGTCGGCTCGCGACTCTCGACACCAGCCCTTGTCGACAGCCGTTGCGATGATCCGGGCGACATCGCGAGACTCCCGTGCTCGAATCGCCTCCGCCGGCGACAGCGAAGCCTCATCGTCGACGGGCTCGTCGTTGTCAGGGAATACGAATGGTTCCGGACCCCACTCGATGTCCCACCGAGGCCTGCTCGGCACGGGGTCCAGCGGCGTGTAGGTCGCCTGGACGTGACCGTCGGCGACGATCATCCGACCGAACACCGTGTTGATCCATTCGATGACCGGCCGTGTGGAGCGGAAGTTGGTCGTCAGTTGGACGACGTCGGCGGCAGGGGTCTGGTCACGCGCGGCCATGTAGGCGGCGATGTCGGCCCGGCGGAAGCGGTAGATGGACTGCTTGGGGTCACCCACCGTGAACAGCCTGCCCGCTTCGTCGGGGCCGGCGACGATGCGTTGCGCCAGCTCGAGTTGCAGCGGGTCGGTGTCTTGGAACTCGTCGAGCAGCACCCGTTGGTAGCGCTCGTGGGTGGTCGCGGCGACGGCGTGATTGCTGAGCACGTCGCGTGCAAGGACGAGTAGGTCATGGAATTCGAGTTGGCCGCTCCGCTGCCGCTCGCGCGCTTCGTCGAGGACGATCTCGGACAGATGCCGCACCACCACGCGAACTGCGCCGTCGACATAGGTGCCGACGATGTCGGGACAGATCTCGTCACGCAACGCCTTGATTCGAGTCTTGATCTCTTTGACCTGAGCGGACCCACCGCGCCAGTTCTTCCCTGTGCCAACGTTTCCCGGGCCTGGACAGAGAGCCGCGACGGGTATCCATCCTGTCGCATCCCGTTCTGCCGCAACAAGGATGCGCCACTCCTGCAGCTCGGTCAGCTTCTGCGCGAGCTTGTCGTCGAGGTCGAGGCAATCGGCGAGGTTGTCGGCGATCGCGTCTGCCTCCCACAGCATGCGGTCGATGTGTGCGGGAGCGATGCCTTGTGGGTTGTCGTCGAGGGTGAGGCGGTCCCAGTTGCGGTCGAGTGCGTCGGCGAGCGCGCGCATCTGATCGAGCGAGGCGCCGGCCGCCATGATGATGCCCATGGCGTCGACGAGAATCGGCGGCGCGGCGTCGGTGAAAAGGCGGGTGCGCATGCGTCGCCAGCGGCGTTCGAACGACAGCTGCGACCCCATCGCGTCGACGACCGCGATGCGCGGGGGTACACCGGCTTCGAGTGGATGCTCACTGATGATGCGGGCGGCGAACGCATGCAGGGTGCCGATGGCCGCGGTGTCGATCTGTTCGAGGGCACCGCGGGCACGTTCGGTGTCGTGCTCAGCCAACTCGACTCGGATTCGTTCGCGAAGTTCGGCTGCGGCCTTCTCGGTGAACGTGATGGCGGCGATCCGATCGAGTTCGATGCCGTCGTGCAGGACGAGCCGGCAGATGCGGCCGACCAGGGAGTGGGTTTTGCCGCTGCCGGCGCCGGCTTCGACGAACAGGGTGGTGGCGGTGTCGGAGGTGATCCGATCGCGGGCTGCTTGGTCGGCAAGAGGGAGTGCGGTCATGTCAGCCTCCGTACTTCCGTACATAGTCGGCGATTTCGTCAACGTCCTCCAACGCAGCCCAGGCACGGCGGAGTCCGGCGCGGCCGAGGAGGTCGATGACCGGCAGCTCCCAGTGTGTGTCCTCGACCTTGGGCGGGAAGTGGCCGGCGAGAATCGAGCGGTGGACGAGGGCCATGTCGTCGATCAGGGTCGCGATGACGTCGTCGGTGACGGGATAGCCGATGGAGGCGAACTTGCCTGTGGAGGTCACGAACCAGTACCGGGCCTCGACGTCGGCTCCTAGCGTGCGGGCGAACAGTCCGTAGACGGGGAGCTGGAACTGTAGCCCCGAATTGGTGGGAGCGACGTCGGAAAGGTCCTTGTACTTGTCACCCTTGCCGGTCTTGTAGTCGGTGACGCGGATGCGGCCGCCGCTGTGTCGGTCGATGCGATCGATCTGGCCGCGGAAGCGGATTCTGTTGTCGCCGAACGCCAGTGACACCTCGGCTGCCGAGTCGGTGCCGAATGTCTGTTCAGCGTGCGTCGGGCGCCAGCCATCGTCTTGGTCGGCGCGGTTGTGCTTGTGCCAGTCGGCGAGATCGCGGAGCATGATGCCGCGGTCTTTGGCCCACAGTTGCTCGAGCCAGCCGGGACTGTTGGCCTGCGCTTCGTCGAGTACCTCATGGGCGACGAGGTGCAGACGGGCGAGGTCCAGTTCGGCGCCGTCGATGGTGTCGAGAACGTAGCGCTCGAGGATCGTGTGAATGAGAGTGCCGCGGGTGAGGGCGTCGATCTGGGCGACCTCGTCGGGGTCGCCCAGCGCACGGAGCTGCAGAATGTGTTCGAGGAAGTACTGATAGGGACTTTGCACCCAGAGTTCGAGACCGGTCGGCGACACCGGGCGGTCGAAGGTGGTGATCAGCTCCTTGACCGTCGACAGGTTGCCGTTGAACCGGGTGAAGCGGCCGTTCAGGCGGTCGCTGCGCAGGTTCATGCCGAGGTTGATGATCGGGTCGTCGAGGGCGCCGCGGCGTTGATCGGCGGGGACGGCTGCGAGCTCGCGGAGCCGCCATTCGGTGTCGGATGCGGCTGATGCACCTATTCGGTCGTCGGCGCGCTGGGCGGCGACGTCGAAAGATTCGACCGCGACGATCGGCTCCACGTTCTCGGTTTCGCGTTGCCAGTTCACGACATTGACGTCACGACCGGCCAGTCCGCCCATCGCCGGGATGAGCCATCGTGACGGCACCCTCTCCGCGCCACCGCGCAGGTTGCCGCGGGGGAACGTGACGATCCGTTCCGTGCGCCCTGTGCTGACCGCACTCGCAAAGGCGATACGTTGCCGTTCCATACGCTCGCGGGCGGTGATGCCGGTGAGTTCTGCAGGTAGCAGCGGATCGTCGCGGCGGGGTGCGGGGATGATCCCTTCAGCGCTGCCCATGACGACACTGACGTCCAGGTCGCGCCCGGCGCCCGCGGCGATCGGTCCGATGGTCACGCCTGCGCCGGAGTCTCCATGCATTGTTCGGTGCGCAGTCAGGCGCACGCTGACCGCATCCAGAACGCGCGCAGCGTTCGGCGGCGGTGCGATGCCGTCCATGCCGGCAAGGCTGATGCAGTCGGCCCGGGTAGTGGCAAAGTCGGCCGCAGCGACCTCGCGCGTGGGTGTACGGAAGTAGCGGTCGACCAGTGCAACCAGCCGTCCGGCCGCGGTGGTCCAGTCGGGCGCTTCGACGATGGCGTGCAGGTCGGCTTGCAGCTGTCTGACGTACGTGTACAGCGCTACGGCCATCGCATGATGCTCTTCATGTGCACCGACACGGGTGAGTCGTTCCCAGTCGGCGCCGCCGACGATGGGTTCGTCCTCGCGGGTGAGGCGTTCGAGCCGACGTTGCGAGATCGGGTCGTCGTCGATTTCGGGGCGCCGGACTGCACCCCCGGCGAGGAGGGTGAAGAGTTCGCGGCGCGGCATCCCGTCGAGGTCGAGCTTGAGCAGCCCGAGTAGTGCACGGCCGGTGGGTCTGTCGACGAGCGTGTGGCATTCGGGCCCGGTGAAGGCGATGTGACCGGCGGTGAGGTGTTCGTGGAGCAGTGGTAGGTATGGGTCATCGCTGCCGTAGAAGACGCCGATGCGGTGGCCGGGTGTGCCCCCGGCCAGATGCTTGCGCACGAGGCGGACAACGGCTCTGACCTCGTCGTCGGCGTCAGAGGTGTGGATGATCCGGGTTGGCGAGACGGTGACCGCCTGTTCGACGGTCTCACCGTGTTGTTGGAGTGCACGCAGGAGCTTCTGCTCGGCGCGGGTCCTGCTGACAGGGTGGTAGACGATCACCGCGCCGAGGTCGGCCAGACGTTCAACTGCAATCGCATACGCCTCGTGCGGGAGGTAGTACCTGGTGATCAGACGCTCGATCGCTGCGCGATATACGCGGAGGAGGTCGGCGACCAGGGGCGTCGGTGAGTCCACCCGCGGCTCGTCGATTGCGGTGAGTTCCCAAGCCGCGCCGGCGAGGGCTTGCGCCGTGATGGATTGGTCGGCGACGTCGGTGAAGACTCCCGGGACGTCGGCGAAGACTCGCGCAATCGCGGCTTCCAGCAGTGGATATGCGAGTGCCAGGCGAGGTGCGAGAGTTGGACCCGCGAGATTCGAGACGACTTGCTGAAGCGTGAGAACGCTAGTGCTGGCCACGGACCCTGCTCGAGCCAGACTGTGGAGGACATCCCGTCCGGAGCCGTGGTCGGGCACGACGACACTGACCTTGGCGAGTGGCGCACCAGCTTTCATCCGCATAACAGCTTCGGCCAGGAGGTCGATCGGGGGCATGGGGTCATGATGCCTGGTCCGTCTGACACATCATCGATGTTGGACTGACCGGTGGGTCGTGGTGCTCTCGGTCGAGAGCCTCTCCGCGATGTCCGGCTACAGAGTGTCGGACCTGCGTTCTATCCTGAGGGCGTCAAGTGATCCTGCGCCGGCTACGGCGCGGACCATCTCACCGCTCCCATTCGAGAGCACTCCCCAGCTCGCCCGCGTTCGGGTCCTCGTCGAGGTCGAACGTGGCCGGAAAGGAGACAACCATGGCCAAGGACACCTTCGAGGCAGCCGTAGAAACGGCGTGGGCTCACTTCGAACGCACGCTGACAGCTCGGCTGGCAACGATGGAACTCGACGACATCGTCTTCGTCATGCCGACGGAAAACACCGGCCTCCGCTTCGCTCTGCGATTCGGCCGGCGGAGACACGGGTCATTGCACGCCACCATCGCCTGTGAGACGACCGGTTTGGACGATCTCATTCGAACGTCCGGTTGGCGGAAACGAACTGACGGGCGCTTGACCTGCGAACGGCACCAGGGACCCGCCGCCTTGGCGGAGATCGCCGCGCAGACGCTGCGCGAAGTCTGGAACGTCCCGGATCCCAGCTTCATCTGTGATGTCGGTCGGCCCCGTCCAGACCGGGCGCCGGTGATCGACCCCGAAAATCTCGGACCGGATCGGTTCCGCCTGCTGATCCGCGACGAACTCGCCACCTTCTGCGGCGGGTCCTTCCCCATCCGTTCCGACGCCACCATCGCACTTCCTACAGCGCATTTCACGTCGTCGATCGGCATCTCCCTTGACGCTCCGTGTATCGACATCTTCGGGCACCTCGAATCGGACGTCAGGCGCCCGCGATTCACTCAGGGCCTACTCGACGATCTCGCGGGTGACTACCCCACCGTCGAGTTCGTCCTCGACGGAACCGACCTTTGGGCTGTTCGACGCGTCGACGCCCGCTGCTTCGGACGCGACCATCTGTTCACGGGGCTCTACCAGTGGTTCGACTTCGTCGACAACGGGCTGCCCCGACTCCACGACCGGCTTCACCCGGCCCCACGGTTACAGACCGTTCGACGGGGTAGGCCCGCCGGTGACAGGATCGTCAACCTGCAGCCGCGGCTCCAGCACAACAGTGACTGACGCTCGGGGACTGCGACCCACTCTCAATGTGACAGTTCAATTCTCACCACAGGAGGAACCATGAGCACACCTTCCAAGAAAGTCCTCTACATCGACATGGACAACACTCTCGTCGACTTCGAGTCCGGCATCGCGAAACTGAGCGAGGCCGAGCAGCAGCGGTTCCACGGCGACCTCGATGACGTCCCGGGAATCTTCTCGTTGATGGAGCCGATGCCCGGCGCCATCGAAGCGTTTCACGAATTGTCCGGGCTGTTCGACACCTACATCCTGTCCACCGCACCGTGGGACAATCCGCTGGCCTGGACCGAGAAACTGCTCTGGGTGAAGTTGCATTTCGGTCGAGGCGAAGACTCGCCCGCCTACAAACGCCTGATTCTCTCGCATCACAAGAATCTGAATCTCGGCCATTACATCATCGACGACCGGACCGCGCGTGGGGTCGAGCAATTCCAGGGCGAGCACATCCACTTCGGGCAGCCGGACTACGAGAACTGGGAGAAGGTCGTCGCGCACATGCGTCCGCTGGCAGCGACATAGACTCGACCCCATGTCCGCGCCCGCCGATCCGCTCGAGCTCGGGCAGAAACTCGTGGCGATTCTCGAGGGCGGTAGGCGGACGGCAACGTACAAGCTGGCCGTGCTCGTCGCACTGTTGGACCTCGCAGTCGAGTCGGTTCCCGCCGACGCAAACGCTGAAGTCGACATCAGCCTCGACGACCTGACCGACCGCGTCATCGAACTGTACGCGCGACAGCTGCGACCGCTCGACGGTCACCGACTTCGTCAGTCCACTGACGGTCGCGGAGTCATCTTCAATGTCGTTGCGACTCTGGGTTCGTCCAATGTGGGGCCACGGGTGAGCGGGCTCAGAGTCGGCGGGCCCCACGACTCTGACGCTTATCGAGCCGCACACTCGACAGTCAAACGCACGCTGGTGAGGTACCCGCTGAAACTACTCCAGAACCTGACATCAGGCGACACCAACTCGCGCTTCCTGTACGACGATTCCTGGATGGGGACCGACTCCCGGAAAGTGGTTACCGCACACGGCGACAAGCTGACCTTGTTCCCCGGCGTATGCACGGCGCTCGCCCGCTTGGCACCGCTGCTCAAGCCGGCCTTTCAGCTCGCCTGGATCGACGACGTTCGACGCATGAACAAGTACATCCTCGACGACGGCCCCGATTTAGCGCACCATCTGTTCGGCGCCGACCGCGTATCCCTGCAGCGAGCAGGCGACGCACTGGTCGACGAGTTCGGGGCAGTGTGCTTCTACTGCGGCAACACAATTCGGCGCAACCGGCACGTCGACCACATCCTTCCCTGGTCGCGCGTAGGTATCGACGGACTCACCAACCTTGTGGTGGCCTGCCAGGTGTGCAACTCCAGCAAGTCCGATCGGCTTCCCGCCCCGACCCACGTGAGGCGCGCCCTTGGTCGCGGGAGGCCCACGCTCGACGCCATCGCCAGCGAGATCAACTGGCCGAGCCAGTACGACCGCGTCGTCGCGGCGAGCCGCGGACTCTACGCCACCCAGCCGATCAACACGCCAATCTGGCTGGACCGCAACACCATCACGCTACTGGCGCGGACCGACATCAGCTGGAACGCCTAGGTCCGCGTCTCGGTACACGTGTTCGCTGCGCCTCGGCGAACGTCCCAACCGAGACTCTGTTCCGTGATCCGACGCTCAGACGCCAGGCCGCGACAGCGAATGCTCCTTGACTGAACGTGTTGATCGACTGCTCGACCCACTGCAACGCGACCGTCTGCTCCTGCCCTGCCAACGGCCCCAACGTGTAAGTGCCCACCAGACAGACCACCAGAAACGCCACCGTCGTCACATCTCGGTCGCGCCATGCGTCGCGCGCGAGAGCTGCGTACAGCGCGGTGGCTCCGACGATGACACCGACCAGGTACCGGCCCGCGATATCCGGTACCGCGACGCCGATGGCAGCCGCACCCACTACGGGCGCCGCGAGAGCAATATTGCGGACTCCCCACGCGCTAGCGGCCAGAAGCAGGAACCCGCAACCCATCACAGGGAACAGGGCATCCGCGAGCCTCGGGATGTCCGCGATACCAGTGGCCGACAAGAGCTTCTCCGTCGCCTTGGCAAACCCACCCGCGAAGATCATCGCGGCACCGATGTACGCAAGCGCCGCCCCCAGGCGTCGCGCGACGAGGAAGGCTCCGACCGCACCCAGCACGACCGGCACATAGTCGAACAGTGCGAGCGGCACCGAGACCTGATCCACGGGTGTCACACTCACACCCGAGCTTCCACTGCCGTACGCACGGCGCGTCGTTCACCCATATTATTCAGCATGCTGAACAATATACTGGACGCGTCCACTGCCACCGCATTGAGCTGCGGTGAACTCTCGACTTCGGCACGCGACACGCTTGACCGCGCTCCAGCGGTGGGCTCAGATGGACTGATGAGCGACGAACTGTTCGAGCACAAGACCAAGACACAGCTCACCCGTGAAGAAGCAGCGAAGCGAATTCACGAACTCGCCGACGCGATCGCACGCCACAACGAAGTGTCGTATGTGGAGAACAACAAGACAGTGCGCGTCGACATCCCGGACACGGTGCAGTTGAAGATCGAGATCGAACGGGGCACCGAGGAGTCCGAGCTGGAGATCGAGATCTCCTGGTAGACAGGCGCAGCGTCTGTACTCAACAGTCCGTTGGGTGACCCGGCCACCGGCGAACCTCATCTCGACTCCTGGACTTCGATCGAGGTCTGGCCATCGAGTTGAGGTCTGGCGGTCGCGGGGGTACTGACCCCTGTGGTGCAGGATGCTCCTGGCTGCGACAACATCCAAGTGTTCCGCTCACGGTGATGCAGACTGTCGGCGTACTCAGCTGCGCCCGATAGCTTCGTCGGCAACCAGACCGTCGAAGGAGCACCATGACCGAGACCGCCACCCGCCTCAACGACGTGGACATAGACGCCGTCGGCCAATTGGTCGCAGCGATCCACGGAGATGCGACCAAGGCACAGACAACGTGGGCCGCGCACGTCCGGTGGACCGGTTCGTTCGCATCCGAGGCCCGTATTCGAAACTTCCCGCCTGTGGCGTCAGATGAGCCCGCCGTCCTCGGTGGCGGCGACACGGCACCCAACCCGGTCGAGCAGTTGCTCGGCGCCCTGGGCAACTGCCTGGCTGTCGGCTATGCCGCGAACGCCACCACTGCGGGCATCGAACTAAAGGACCTGCGAATCGACCTGAAGGGCGACCTCGACCTGCACGTGTTCCTCGGCCTTGCAGAAGGTCACGCAGGCTTCGAATCCATCACCGCGAGAGTCACACTCGACTCCGACGCACCGCGCGAGAAGCTCGACGAACTGCACGCCAAGGTCCGGGCCAGCTCACCTGTCGGACACACCCTCGGCAACGCGGTGCCAGTGGAGATCGTACTGACCTGAGGACTCCGAAGTTCTCGGACTCGGCGACCGTCTGGTCTACGAGTCGGCTATCGGATTCTCGCGTACCCAACCGGGCGCATCGTCATCCAGTGATCAAACGATCCAACTTCAGACTCTTGGGCTACACCACTTACCGTCTCATCGCCGCGAGGACATCCGAAGCTATCGAAAGGCCCTTCTCGGATTCGATGTTCGGGAAATCCTCGAGAACCTGTCTTCTGAATTCAATCAATTCGCTGTTGGCCTTGCGGCGCGGCGCCCCAGGCGGCAGTTGCGGCGCCATCGGAACGAACAGCGCAAGCAACATGACTACGAAACCGGTCCAGAACAGCGACATTGCGATCGACTCCATTGCAGCGTCGTCGGCTATCACTCCCGCGAGTCCGATACCGCTGCCGGTGAGAGCGAGGATCCCACCCGGAACGAACAGAAGAAGAAACCAACGGGCACGAACACGGGTGGAACTCAGTAGTGCGCCGCGCACGAGCACATCCCTGTACTGGTCGAGCCGAAGACGCAGGTTGCCTTCCGGCAGCTTCTCGCTGATCTCTATCAGCAGCATTATTCTCTCCCAGCTCCCCTTGGTAGCCATGTCGCCGCGCGCTTTCACAGTCACAGCAAGCGCGCCGATCAACGCAGTAGCCAATCCGCCGATCAGCGGTATCCATTCAGTCATATGTCGATACTCGCCCAGGGGTCCGACAAAGCCTCGACCTGACGTCCCCTTATCTGGCACCGAGACCTGGATGCGGGTCACGGTGCTGCGTGGGCCAGGACGCCCTGGGTTCGGCGGACGACCCTGAAGTGCGAAGACACCCGAGCACCGGCCCCCACCGCGCGGGCGTATCGTCACCGTGTGACCGACCGCATCACCGACGAACGAACATCCGAACATGGCGTCGCAGGTCACGCGATGCTCGATAATCCGGCTCTCGCGTCCCTGACCGGACCGCATGCCCACTTCGCGCAGCGCCACGGTGCGGCCCTGCGGTACCACCCCGACGTATGCCCCATGGCGGCTCTGCCCGACTCCCCCACCGCGGAAGACTGGTCGGACGCCGCCCAACTCGTCGGTCCGGGTGGCTCCCTGTTCCTGCCGGTGGTCACGAATCGAGCTCCCGCCGAATGGGATACGACGATGGATCTGCCCGGCGTGCAGATGATCGACGCCGGACTCGACACTCGACCAGACGACGAAGCCGTGACACTGGCGCACGAGGATGTGCCCGAGATGACCGAGCTGGTCCGACTCACCCGCCCAGGCCCCTTCCGGCCGAGGACCATCGAGATGGGCACCTACGTCGGGATCCGACGCAACGACCGCCTCATCGCGATGGGTGGCGAACGGTTGAGCCTACCGGGATACACCGAGATCAGCGCCGTGTGCACGGACCCCGACCATCGCGGCCTCGGACTCGCCTCACGACTCGTACTCGACCTGGCGCACCGCATCCGGGCACGCGGCGACATCCCGATCCTGCATGCTGATGCCCGCAACGTCGGCGCAATCCGACTGTACGAGCAGCTCGGCTTCGTCGTCCGCCGGGAAGTGCTGTTCCAGATCGTCACTGCCCCAAAGTGATCACGGTGCCAGAAGCCTACAGTCGATCGCGCCTCAGCGATTTCACCAGCGGCGCAATCTCATCGAGGTAGATCGAGGCCAGCACATCCGATTCGTCGGCCAGGTGCCGCACCCGATCGGCCTCTGCCCGATCCCATTCGGTGGCGACGGCGTGCTCGAAATCGTCGATCTCACCGACACGGTCGAGCCACGCTTGCTTCTCCTGGCGATGTTGAATCTGCGCGACGATCTGCTCGTACCCGGCGAACGCCTCGAGTCGCCGCACGAGTTCGTCGAGTCGCCCCGAAAGGAGGAACGATTTGTCGGCGAAGGTCGAGACCACTTCCGGGTCGGCGGCCAGGTGTCCCGACGGCGCCTCGCCGAGCAGCGCGAACTGGTCGCGAAGGCCGACGGCCGCGCTCGCGATTGCGGTGACCTCACTGCCCAGGTCGACGCGCACGGAGTGGCGATCGAAGAAGTCGAGACGCCACGCGGGTAGTTCACTGATGCGGTCGGCAACCGCCGCGGTCGTCCACGCGATCTGGCCTATCGGGTCGGATGCGAAGCGGTCGAGTGCGCCGGTGTCGGATCCGTCGGGGAGTCCTGGGGTGCCCGCGCCGGGCCCGGGTTGCCCGACCGCAACCGTACCTCCGACCTCCGGGCGCGTCGGTCGTCGCGCATGCCCGAGAACATCGCCGAGAACGCGCCGATGGCCATTCCCATTAAGACGACGAGGGCCGCCGCCATGACCACCACGAAGACGGCAATCACGACGTACATCATCAATCCAGTACACCACGGTTGACGACGAGGTGGCCGATTCCTGTGCAGGACAGCGCACGCCTGAAGATGTCGGACCCCGTGCATACCCTCGAGCCACAACCGACTCCGTGGAGGTCCCCAATGCCCATGACCATCGACGACGACTGTTTAGACTTCGCATTCCCGGAGGTCCACGCCGAGGCCCGCCTGTCCATCGCAGTGCAGCGAACCCTGCGCGTCCCCGATGACCAGACCACATTCGGTCTACCGCCCGGGCTGGGACGCTTCCACCTCACGAACGCAGGCAGACTTCGAGGCCGGCATGCCGATTGGTCCGAGTCCGACACGCTGCTCCCCATGTGGCAGGCCGAGGCGGCATGGTTTCGCTTCACCTCCCCGACCGACTACCCGTTCCTCGTACGCATGTCTGTCGGCGGGATCGATGCGATCACCGGCGAGGATTTCGCGCAAACCGTGGACTTCGACGCCGAGGACTATTTCGAGGTACCCGAACAACCCTGGCTCGACGGTTTCCGCGTCGACGAGAGATCCGTCCGTCAGTTCGTCGCCATGCCACTCGGCTCCGGTTACACCGCCGCGGAGCAGCTCGTCGGGTCCGACGACGGCGCGATACGCATCCAGGTCACGCCCCTCCGCGCGTCGACATGGAACGAGCGCCTGGCTGCTCGACGCGCGACACCGGAGCCGCCGGCTGATCTCGGCACCCTGAACTTCTGTCCCGCACCTACATCCGACTCCGCGATGGGCCTCGGCGCGGGTGGGTCGATCACCCAGTCCATCGCCAGTCCGCTCGAGCCGCGCGAGAACTGGGCGGTGGGCGACACCGTCGAGGCGACCGTGCGGATCGTCAACAGTGACGCATGGCACGATCTCACCGGGTCCGCACCGCACCATGCTCCACCGACGATCACCGAGTACCAGCGATACGGCTATCCGTGGTTCGAGTGGTACGACGACTCGCTCGCCCGCCGCGGCGCGTCGAAGCTGTCGGGAGTGAAGACCATCAAGGAGATCGGTGACGGTCTGGGTCAGACACCGCTTCCGGACAATCCCAGCTTCGACCCACCTGAGCCGCACATCGTCGGGCCCTAGGCGGCTTCGCTCGTCAGCCCCCCGGCGTGGTCCCGCCGAGCAACTCGCGGATGTCATCGGCGCCGATGGCGGCGCCGAAAAGGTCACCATCGTCGACGACGGCGTCGAACAGGTCGCGCTTACGTTGTTGCAGCGCAACCACTTTCTCTTCGATCGTGTTCGCCGACACCAGGCGATAGACCGTGACCGGACGAGTCTGACCGATGCGATGGGCGCGGTCCACGGCCTGGGCCTCGGCCGCCGGGTTCCACCACGGATCACACACGAAGCAGTAGTCCGCCTCGGTCAGGTTCAGCCCGAAACCGCCCGCCTTGAGACTGATCAAAAACACCTTCGACGCCCCGCTCGTGAACTGCTTGATCGCCGCAGTGCGCCGACGCGCGGTCATCGATCCGTCGAGGTAGCTGTATTCGACTCCGGCATCGTCGAGGGCGCGTTCGACCAATCGGAGGAAACCGGTGAACTGGCTGAAGATCAGGGCGGAATGACCTTCGGCGATGAGCTCGGGAATCTGCTCGACGAGGAACTCGATCTTGGCCGAGTCCATGTCGGTGTGCTTCTCGTCGACGAGCCCGGCGTGCAGGCTCAGTTGCCGGAGCATGGTGAGCGATCGGAAGATCTGGAACCGGTTGGCTTCGAAGTCGTCGAGCAGGCCGAGCACGCTCTGCCGTTCCCGAGTGAGGCGCGTCTGATACAGCTTGTCGTGCTTCGCGTTCAGGCTGATCGACAGCACCTGTTCCTGCTTGGCGGGCAGGTCCGTGGCGACCTGGTGCTTCGTGCGCCGCAGCATGATCGGACGAATCCGTCGTCGTAGCAACGCCAACCGCCCGGGCTCCGTGCCACTTTCGATCGGCTTCCGGAAGTACGACGTGAAGGTCTTCGCCGACGGGAACAGACCCGGCACGGTCAACGCCATCAGCGACCACAGTTCCATCAGGTTGTTCTCCAGTGGCGTGCCGGTGATCGCGATCTTGACCTCGGCATCAAGACGGCGAGCGCACTGATGAGCTTTGCTCGCGTGATTCTTGACGAACTGTGCCTCGTCGAAGAACACGGCCGACCAACTGGCCGATGTGAACTCGTCGATCCCGATGCGCATCAGCGCGTACGAGGTGACGACCAGTTGCGCTCCCGCAATACGATCGGCGAACGCGATCTTCGCCCGTCCGCTCGTCTCGGTCACCGTTGCAATCCTCAGACCTGGTACGAACCGTTCCGCTTCGACCGCCCAGTTCGAGATCACGCTGGTCGGTGCGACAACGAGAAAGCGAGCCTGCGGTTCCTCCTCGATGACCTTCGCGATCAATGCCAGGGACTGGAGGGTCTTGCCCAGCCCCATGTCGTCGGCCAGCACTCCGCCGATTCTGTTCTCCCACAGGAAGTTCAGCCAGTCGAGGCCGGCCCTCTGATAGTCACGCAAGTCCGCATGCAGCCCGGTCGGCACCGGACAAGGCACCGGCGGTGTCGCGGCGGCCAGACGACGCAACTGCTCGCGCCACTTCGTAAGATCGTCGTCGACCGTCCCCAGTTCGAGCAGCTCGTCCCACAACGTGGCGTTGTGCGTATCCCGGCGGACCCGCCCACGGTCGAGTTCACCCAGTGCGCGGGCCTCGGCCACCAGTTCGGCCAGGCGTTGCAGCTCCGGGGTGTCTAGCACGAAATAGGCCCCGTCGGGCAACAGCATGTGTGTCGCTCCGTTCGACAACGCCGTCAGCACCTGGTGCAGCGGCACTGCGACGCCGTCGACCTCGACGGTGATCGACAGGCCGAGCCAGTCGTTGTCATCGGACCGTTCGGCACCGAAACCGATCTCGGGGACGACCTCGGCGGCACGGTAGTCGGGGAGCTCGCCGACGATCTCCACCTCGATCCCGTCAGCCCGCAGCTCCGGGGCGACCTCGGTGACGAACCGCGCAGTGTCGACGGGCGAGTAACGGTAACGGCGGGTCAGGAGCGCAATCGATGCCGATGCGAGAGCCTCGTCGCGCGTCATCTCGGCGAGTTCCGGATCGTCTGCGAACTTGCTTCCCGGAAACCCGGCCACCTGGATCTGCCATCGATCACACACCCGAGCCGCAGCTTCGAGGTGACCACGGAGTTGCTTCCACAGGCGACGTTCGGCCACGTCGTCACCGAACCCCGAGCTCTGCCCGGACGGGAAGAATCGTCTGCTCCCGTTCACGCGGTAGACGACACCCCACTCGAGGTGCGCGCCGCCATCGTCGGCGACCCGAAGCGTGACTGCCGCGTCGGGACCGGTGATCTCGGGTCGGGTCACGGCGCCTTCGGCCACGGTCACAGACATCCGACCGGCGAGGTCGGGGAGGACCTCGTCGGCGAACTCCGCGATGTCGGTGTCGGGAATCCTGATCGTTCCGGCGTCGAGAAGTGCCCGGAGGGCTTTCGACGACCCGTCGTCGACGAGCGGCGCCAGGAACATCGTGCCGCCTCGTACCAGGCTCGCTCCGTGAGGTACCGAGCCGAACAGCATCAAAGCGTCGTCCGCGGACGGCCCGACGGTCGGGAAGTCGACACCGCCCGACACCACGAGACCCTCGTCGCCGCGATCAACGGTCAACGCGGGCGTCGCGGGTGGAAGCAGCTCGACTTTCTTGGCGCCCGTCGACTTGTGCGCCACCAGTACGACACCATCGTCTACCGCCGCCCGTAGAGCGGTCCAGATCTCGGCGGACGCCTGGTCCAATCGGTGAACCTGGGAGGTCCCGTACAGGTGTTTGTCCCCGGCGCAGAGGTGGACGGCACGGACTCGTGCCAGGTGAACGGGGTCGAAGTGCTCAGCCGGATGGTCGGTGGTGGACCTGTAGTACTCGGTCACATATCCCGGCTCGATGGAACTCCACGTGATCCCCGTGCGTACCCAGTTGCCCTTCTTGCCGGGGGTCACCAGGCGCAATGTCACCGTCTTCAGGCTCATCCACTCGGGATCGTCGAGCTCGACGAGCAGACCGATGGGAGCCGATCCCGGCTCTTTCGAGGTGGCACCGGCGACAAGGTCACCCAGCAAAGTCCGCCACGGCTCCGACGCGTGCCCAACGTGTTGAGGCAACGCACCGATGAGCCCAGCACGCATCACCCCCAGCGCCAGAGCAACGGCGTGCTTGCAGTTGGCACCGACCGGACAGTCGCATTCAGCGACATCGACCACGTATCCGCGGGCGCCGTCACCGAACCCGATCTCGAGTGAGTAGAGTTCGCCACTCGAACCGACGCAGGTCCCGGTCGCCGACATGAATAGCGGGTCCCAGTCGTCGAGAGCTACGCGCCCCTGCCGTGCGTAAGCGGCACCTCGGCTGATCGTGGCGTCGTCGAAACCCACGAACAGGCCCGACTCCGCGGGCGATAACTGATCGAACGCTGCCACACGACGAGGCTAGGCGATTCTGCCGGCGGCGGGACCCGACGTCTGCACCGCATCGGATGTCATCCACGTTTCTCCACAGGGTCACCGAATCGGCGCCAAGCAAGCACTTGGTTTGTTAGCTTCTCGTCGATGGGATTCCTGAAGCAGACCACGCCGGAGATCGACTTCCCGACCTGGAGTCAGGGCACGCGCGCGGAGAAGATCAAGCCGATGGCGCGGCACTGGGCCGAGGTCGGGTTCGGGACGCCGGTGGCGCTGCACCTGTTCTATGTGGGCAAGATCCTCCTCTACGTGCTTGTCGGCTGGGTCGTCGTGATCAGCACACCCGGGATCGACGGCTTCTTCGACGTCACCGACTGGTACAGCGAGCCGATCGTCTTCCAGAAGGTCGTGCTCTACACGATGCTGTTCGAGGTCGTCGGTCTGGGATGCGGGTTCGGTCCGCTGAACAACCGGTTCTTCCCGCCACTGGGTTCGATCCTCTACTGGCTACGCCCGAAGACGATCCGGCAGCCACCATGGCCACGGATCCCGTTGACTGCCGGCGATTCCCGTAACCCGGTCGACGTCATCCTCTATGGCGCCCTGCTCGCCTTGCTGGTCATCGCGCTGTTCAGTCCGGGTAGCGGCGCGATCCCGGAGCTGGACACGACCGTCGGCGTCCTCCCCAGCTGGCAGATCTGGGCCGTCCTGGGTGTGCTCGCGGCGATCGGTCTGCGTGACAAGACCGTCTTCCTCGCGGCGCGCGGTGAGGTCTACGGCGCGTTCACCGTGGCGTTCCTCTTCAGCGGGGTCGACATGATCATCGCCGCGAAGCTGGTCTTCCTCTGCATCTGGCTCGGGGCAGCGACGTCGAAGCTGAACAAACACTTTCCCTTCGTCATCGCGACGATGATGTCCAACAACCCGATCTGGCGTTCCCCGAAGATCAAACGGAAGTTCTTCGAGAGCTTTCCCGACGACCTGCGGCCGGGCCGTCGATCACGATGGATCGCGCACTTCTCCACTGCGGTCGAAGGACTCGTGCCGCTCGTCCTGTTCTTCTCCCACGGCGGGTGGGTGACCGCGGTGGCGGCGACGATCATGCTGATCTTCCATTTCGGCATCCTGTCGTCGATCCCGATGGGCGTCCCGCTGGAGTGGAACGTCTTCATGATGTTCGGCATCCTGGCGATCTTCGTGGGTCACCCCGACATCGGACTCGCCGACCTCCAATCACCCTGGCCGCTACTGCTGTTCGCAGTTTCTGCCGGCACGGTGATCATCGGGAACCTGATGCCGCGCAAGGTCTCGTTCCTGCCCGGCATGCGCTACTACGCCGGCAATTGGGACACCGGCCTGTGGTGCATCAAGCCGTCCGCGTCGGCGAAGATCGAACAGGGCATCGTCGCCATCGCGTCGATGCCGGCCGCGCAGCTCGAACGGTTCTACGGCAGCCCCGAAGCGGCCCAGATACCGCTCTACATGGGATATGCGTTCCGCTCGTTCAACAGTCACGGTCGGGCCCTGTTCACGTTGGCGCACCGAGCGATGGCCGGCGCCGGGAGCGGAGCGAGCGGGCCGGATGAGAACGGCGTTGCGGAGTCGGAGTATGTACTGACCGACGGCGAACGAATCTGCAGCACGGCGATGGGATGGAACTTCGGCGACGGGCATCTCTCCAACGAGCAGCTCATCGAATCCCTACAGCGGCGTTGTCATTTCGAGCCCGGGGAGGTCCGGATCGTGCTGCTCGACGCGCAGCCGATCCTCCGTCAGACGCAGGAATACCGACTCGTCGACCCGGCCATCGGCGAGTTCGAACGCGGATACGTACGCGTTGCCGACCTGGTCACGCGACAGCCGTGGGACGACCAGGTTCCCGTCACGGTGACCTGGCGCGCCGACGACGGCCGGGCAGATCCCACCGGGTGAGTCGGGGCGATTGGGTCCGCCAGGCGGATCACAATGCCCCCACAGCTTCAGCAGCCCGGCGCCGGTCACGCACCTTGGTCGACGACTCCGCCCGATTCACGACCCAGGTGGCGCCACCGGCCATGGCAAGCCCGAGAGCCGTTGCCCAGCCGAAGGGTTCGCCGTACATAGCGGTGCCCCACACCGCGGTGACGGGCGGCATCAGGAACATCAGCGTGTTCACCGAGGTGACGCCGGACCGTCGTAGAAGTATCCAGTACAGCCCGTAACCGCCGAGCGTCGACAGGATCGACAGCCAGGCGATCGCCAGCCAGAAGGTGCGGTCGGCCGGCGGCACCGCCACCCCCGCGAGAAGGCCTGCCGCGGTGAAGATCACCGCGGAGACGCCGCAGTGGATCGCCAGGATGATCATGGGTGACGGCGGGTCGACGACGCGTCGTTCGCAGAAAGTGGCGGCAACCAGCGCGGCCATACCGAGCAGCGGGACGAGATACGCCCACCACGGCGCGTCCGCGGATGACGTCGCGTCCGACCAGGTGACCAGTACAACCCCGGCCGCCCCGACGAGCAGACCCCACCACTGTCGTCGGTGGGTGACCGCCCCGAGCAACGGACCTGCCAGTGCGGCGACGACGAGCGGTTGGACACCGTCGATGAGTGCGGTCGTCCCGGTGCTGACGCCGAGAGCGATCGCCCAGTACACCGTGACCGTGTAGCCGGCTTGCGAGAGCGCACCGATGACGACCTGGGAACCGACCGCTCGCCCGGACATCGGCGCGAGGCCACGCCGACGCCACCGGAAGTACACCGCGGCCCCGAGTACGACCGCGACCACCAGGAATCGCCACATGAGGACCGTGAGCACCGGCGCCTCACCCGCGCCCAGCTTCGCGCCGATGAAACCCGACGACCAACAGACGACGAACACCGCCGACATGACAACTGTCACCCATCGCGCAGGTATACCGATCTGTGAAGTTCGCATGCCGACGACCTTACCGATCGGTGTAGTCTTTGTCATGTGACTGCCGAGACCACACTCTCGACCGTGGAGTGGACACCCAAGGCCCGACTCATCCTCGACGCGGCCTCGGCACTGTTCTACGAACACGGCATCCACGCGGTCGGTGTCGACTCCATCGCGGCAGCCGCGGGCGTCACGAAACGCACGCTCTACGACCGCTTCGGCTCCAAGGAGCAACTGGTCGTCGAGTATCTGCGTGCCCGCAACGCCGCCTGGCAAGAGTTCCTCCGGTCCCGCCTGGACGCCGCCGATGCGTCGCCGAGCGCACAACTCGCGGCGATCTTCGACGCCACGCGGGACTGGTCGGAGGACCGCGGCCACAAGGGCTGCGCAATGATCAACGCGCACGCCGAGATCAGCGATCCCGGGCATCCCGCGTTCTCGATCATCGTCGGGCAGAAGCACGAGCTCCAGGACCTCTTCACCTCGATCGCGACGAAGGCCGGCGTGCCCGACTCGCACACATTGGCACAGCGACTGTTCATCCTCCATGAGGGCGCGCTGGTGACCGCCGGGATGGGGGTCGAGCCGGGAGCTCTCGACGCGGCTCGCGACTTCGCACTCGAGACCTTCGACGGCCAGCAGTCGAATTGACGAACTCTTAGCGCCCGGATGCGTTCCGCAGCAACATGATGCGGAGTAGATCTGATGCGGTGACCTTGTTCGACATACTGCCCTCTCTGAAAGGCGTCACCGTGACCAGATCGTTCGACACCGCGACGTGGGGAACACCGTTACGCACCGTCGGACCGGACGTCGTCGCCGGCGACCTGTCCCTCCGCACCGAATCGCTGCACCGCAAGATCGCGTTCTACCTCGATGCCGACGGCGAGCCCGTCTGCCAATCCCTGTGCCCGACCGGGGTGTGGTTCCCGACGCTGGTCACCCGGGTCACGTCTGCGATCGTCGCCCGGGAACGCGTCGTCGTCCATGTCGACGCCGCCCTCCCGCTTCACTCCGCACTGCTCGACGTCGCCTTCCCGGGGTCACATCTGGCGGGTGCGACCATGGTCGACATCACCGTCGTCGACCTGTCCCGGCATCGTCGCACCCTGCACGCCGAAGCCCCCGCGCATCTCACGGTCACCGGCACCATCGCCCTGGCCCTGTCGCCCGTGATCCCGCCGCGGACAACGGACCCGCGACACGCCCCCCGGGCGGTCACCGCCTGACACAATCGCAAACGGCACGACAACTACTGGGCAAAGAGAGGCCGAAACCGCCGCCAGGGCTCATAATCGCCTGATGCAACCGGAAACGGTCTCACGATTCCTGCCCGGACTGGGAGTGCTCCGCAGCTACGAGCGGTCATGGCTGAAGGGTGACATCGTCGCCGGGATCGTCCTGACGGCGTTGCTCATTCCCGCCGGCATGGGGTACGCCGAAGTCGCCGGGTTGCCACCGGTCACCGGTCTCTACGCAACGGTCATACCGCTGCTCGTCTACGCCGTCGTCGGACCGTCCCGCATCTTGGTCCTCGGCCCCGACTCGTCGCTCGCCCCGATCATCGCGGCGTCGATCATTCCGCTCGCAGCATTCGACGCCGAGCGCATCGCTTTGGCCGGCGTACTCGCCATCGAGGTCGGTCTGGTGCTGCTGATCGGCGGCCTCCTCCGGCTCGGCTTCGTCACCGACCTGCTGTCCAAACCCATCCGCATCGGCTACCTCAACGGGATCGCACTGGTCGTGGTGCTCAGCCAGTTGCCGAAACTGTTGGGCTTCAGCGTCGACGGTGACTCGGTCATCCAGGAGGCGATCAACATCGTCAAGGGTGTCGCGTCCGGGGAGGCCGAACTGCTGCCGACGGTCATCGGGGTGTCGTGCCTGGTCCTGATCTTCGCACTCAAGTTCTGGCGCAAAGCCATTCCGGGAGTCCTGGTCGCCGTGGTGGCCTCGATCATCGCAGTCGCGGTCTTCGGCTGGTCCGATGACCTGCCGGTCGTCGGAGCGATGCCCCGCGGATTCCCGTCGCCGTCCCTGGAAGGCGTGACCCTCGACGACGTCATCAGCCTGATCGGCCCGGCCGTCGGTATCGCGCTGATCGCGTTCGCGGACACCAGCGTGCTGTCGCGAACATTCGCCGCGCGTGCGGGTGACCAGGTCAACGGCAGCCAAGAGATGGCGGCCATCGGCACCGCGAACATCGCCACCGGCTTCCTGAGCGGCTTCGCGATCTCGGCGTCGTCCTCCCGCACCCCGGTGGCCGAACAGGCCGGCGCCAAATCCCAACTCGCCGCGGTCGTCGGGGCGCTTCTGATCGTCGTGTTCATCTTCGTCGCACCGGGAGTCACCGCCTACCTTCCGTCAGCAGCGCTGGCCGCCGTCGTGATCGCCGCGGCCATCTCGCTGATCGACATCTCCGGCGTGGTGGCGCTGTTCCGCGCAAACTGGGTCGAGGGTGCGCTGTCGATCGCCGCGTTCCTCGGTGTCGCGCTGATCGGTGTCCTGCAAGGCATCCTGGTTGCGATCGGCCTGTCGTTCATCGCCTTCGTGAATCTCGCGTGGCGACCGTACCGGACGGAGTTGGGGCGGGTTCCGGGACTGCGCGGCTACCACGATGTGACCCGCCATCCCGAGGCCGAACGCATCGACGGTGTGCTCATCATCCGATTCGACGCCCCGTTGTTCTTCGCCAACGGCGGCATGTTCGACGACTACGTCCGAGGCAAAGTCCGCGAGGCGAGAACAGCGGGGCGAGAGCTCCACACCGTGATCATCGCCGCCGAACCCATCGTCGACATCGACGCCACCGCCGTCGACGAACTCGTCGAACTGGACGACTATCTCCGTAGCCACGGCATCACCCTTGTCTTCGCGGAGATGAAGGACCCGGTGCGAGACATTCTCCGACGCTATGACCTGCGCGTCGACGGCAGACCCCGGTTCGACGACACGCATTTCGCGCCCACTACCGGCGCGAAGATCGACGAGATCACCGGGCAACCCCGCCGAGACGTCCAGAAGTCGAACGACGGGATCTGACACCGCGACATCGGACGCCCCTCAGTGCGCGAAGATCACCGGCCCGAGGAATTCACACACCGTCAGCGCCAGGGCGAGATCCAGGCGGTCGCGGTCCGCCGGGACCTCGGCGAGCGCCTTGCCGACGCGATACTTCACCGTGTTGCGGTGGAGGTTGAGCCGTTCAGCGGTGTGGAGGTGGCTTTCCTTGGTGGCGAAATACACCGACAGCGTCTCCCGCAGCATGTTCGCGTTCGGGGAGTCCTCGGCGAGTCCGCCGAGGACTTCGTGGACCCACGCCCGCGTCGACTCGAGGTCCTGCGCCAGCAGGGACACCACGGCCACACCTCGGTCGCCGAATCCGATCACCCGATTCGCCGCACCACCCGGCATGGTCGCCACCGAGTAGGCGGCGAGTGCCTGCTCGTGGGTTCTCCGGAAACCCTGTGCCCCGGATGCGGGAAGGCCCACCGCGACTCGGATTCCCGCCGGCACGGTCGAGCGCACCGCGGTCACCGACGAACCGTCGGTGACGTCCCGTCCGACCAGTGGAATCCAGGCCCAGACCGTCGACCGGTCGATCGCGGTGACGATCGGCGGGGAGCCTCCGCCCAACCGGGTACCGAGTTCGCGGGCCGCGTGGGTGAGCGCGACCAGTTCGCGGGGTTCGTCGTCGAATGACCACAGGATGAACGCGAGGTGCCTGCGGTCGAGCGCGTAACCGGTCTCGGACTCGAAGGCCCGCTCATCGGATTCGGCGCCGTCGAGGAACGAGTGGATGGCCGCCGATTGCACGTTGCCCTCGACGCCGAGCCACCGTCGGCGTTCGTCTTCGTACGCCTCGAACACGTACAGGGAGATCCAGTCGATGTATCCGGACAACACATCGGAGATGTGCCGGGTCAACGCCATCGACTGTCCGGCGTCGAGGTCGAGATCCTCGACCAGTCGGTAACATTCACGCATCACGCTGTTCTGCCCGAGATGGTAGGCACGCACGAGCGAGTTCGACGGCACGTCCCGTTGCGCCAGACGCAGCGCGTATTCCACTGCGGCGGTGGTCGGTTGCAGGTGTTCGATCGGAATGTCGTTCGCCAGGACGTGGATGATCGTCGAGACGTTGCCGTGCACGCTCGCCTCGAGCAACTCCACGAGCTTGGGATCGGTGTCGAGCTGATCGATCTCCCGGGCCATCATGGCACTCAACTCGGAGACGATCTCAGACACGTTCTCCTGCAAGTTCTTCGCGATCACGGCGGCCTGCTCGAGCAGCTCGGACCCGGCCGCCGCGGGGACTCCGGCCAGCCGGTCACGCGCGGCGTCCCCCGCTGTCCACAGCGCACGCGACGATCGCGAGGCGGTCATCGTCGCGACCGTGCGTATCGCAACGCCGACTCGGCGGCGTGGTATCCGCACAACCCGTGGATACCGGCACCGGGTGGACTGGCCTGAGAGCAGATGTACACGCCCGGTACGCCGATCGCGTACGGATCGAGCGCGGCACGGGGTCGCAGGACCATCTGCAGGCCGTCGTTCGCTCCGCCGATGATGTCCCCACCCGCGAAGTTGGCGTTCGACGAGTGGAGTTGTTCGGTACTCGTGCCGGTCGTTGCCACGATCCGGTCGCGGAATCCCGGTGCGAATCTCTCGATCTGCGCGACGATCTGCTCGGTGGCATCGCCGTCGAAACCTCGAGGGACATGCGCGTACGCGTAGATCGGATTGATGCTGCCCGCACTGCGACCGGGATCGGCGATGTACTGCTGACCGAGCAGGACGAACGGCCGTGGGACCATCACACCGGCCGCTCGCTGTCGCTCGGTGTGGGCGATCTCCGCGAAACTCCCGCCGAGGTGTACTGTCCCGGCCCGCAGGCAGTCCGGATTCGACCACGGGATGTCCCCGTCGATCGCGAAGTCGACCTTGTACGCCGACGACCCGATCCGATAACGCCGGTACGCGCGGCGAATTCGGGCCGGCATCTCGTCACCGAAGATCGAGAGCACCTGCGCCGGGGACAGGTCCAGGAGTGTGATGTCCGCCCGCGGCAGGTCGGCACGCGAGCTCACCCGGACACCGGTCTCGATCTTGCCGCCCGAGTCCCGCAGTGCGCCGACGATTGCCGCGGTGATCGCTCCCGAACCGCCCTCGGCCACCGGCCATCCGTAACGGTGCCCGCTCGCGGCGATCATGAGCCCGAGTGACGCGGTGAGCGGACGGTCCAACCGGGAGAACAGGTGTGCCGCGATCCCGCCGTACAGCGCACGGGCACGCTCGGTACGGAACCAACGCGCGAGCACGGTGGCCGGCAGGATGGCCCGCGGGCCGAACGATGCGAGGCGAATCGGATGACCGGGAACGTGCACGACCGGGCGGAGCAGATCGTCGCCGAGATCGTCGAAATGCTCGGCCAGATCACCGAACATCGCCTGCCAGCGCGATCCGTCGGCGCCCAGTCCCGCCGCCGTGGCACCGATCGACCGGAACAGCAATCCGGCGTCGCCGGAATCGAGGGGGTGCGCGCAGTCGGCGTCGGGCCATTTCCACACCAGCCCGTACCGCTCGAGACCGACCTCCGCCCAGAACGGCGATCCCACGCCCAGCGGATGGAACGCCGAACAGTGGTCGTGGATGACGCCCGGGACCGTCAGTTCGCCCGACCGGGCCCCACCACCGACGACCTCGGCCGCCTCCAGGACCTGCACGTCGACACCGTCTCGCGCCAGGTGCAGAGCGGCGGCGCGCCCGTTGGGCCCGCCGCCGACCACGACAGCTGTGGTCACTGCGGCGCCTGATCGGTCAGCCGGACCGGTGTCGCGCTGCGGTCATCGGAGCGCATCTTCGGTTCATGCACCACCTCAGGATCGGTGACGGCGCGGCGAGCGTCAACGTCGAGAGTCCAGTCGACCTGGAACGGGATGGGCCCGTTGGGCAGCCACGGTTGCTCGTTCACCGCGTCGACCACCCGGTAGGTTCCGGTCTCGATGACGCCCAGCGCCGCATCGATCACCTTGAACCGCTGCGTGCCCCGGTGGATCGGCTGGGACTCGATCCAGGCCACCGTGAACTCACCCGGCGCGAAGCCGCACCGCTTCTGCAGCGCCGCGATGAGCCGCTCGTCATGGAGATGCCCGTCTCCGAAGTTGAAGGCCACCAGCGAGTTACACGAGAACTCCGCCTCCCTCAGCGTGTAGGTGTCGATGTCCGACCCGAGATGACGGATCATCAGCGAGTACAGCGCGCGACCCTGGCTGTGCATCGAACGCCAGGCCAGCAGCTGGTGCATCACGACATCGGCCACCTCGGCCGGGTACGAGGCGAGGAGCTGGGTGCGGGTGTTCTTCGCCGGCCGCACGATGTGCTGGTCGAGCTTCTCCTCGGCACCGGGCGCGAAAGCCCACGTGGCCGACGCCCAGTTCCCCGCGTACTGGCGCATCGACGGCAGGAACGAGACCAGGTCCGGACGGAGGTTGCCGAGCACGGGGAAGAAGCAGAGCGCCGCGGCGATCAGCACCATCACCCACGGCATCGACGTGTCGGTCAGCGCGTAGCCGTCCCAGGCCGGGAAGCCGAGGAACAGGAACACCGAGGCGTACGCAAAGAGCAGGTTCCACTCGAGCGGAACGGCCAGTGGGAACGTCGACAGGATGAAGAAGTGGAAGCACACCATGAGGACGACCGCCGCCACGGTGAGCGACTTGCTCGACGAGAACAGCAAGACCAGAGGGGTGACGACCTCGACAATGGTGCCCAGGACGTGCCCGACGCCGCCGGCCAGCTTCGACGGCCGCATGTCCTCGGGGAAGTCGCGATAGTGCGCCCGCTTGATCTTCTTGCTCGGCAACCACGGGGTGTTCGACAGCATCGGCGGGATCACCATCGAGAAGTGATGTCCCAGCTTGGAGATCCCGGCACCCACCCACACCGACACGATGAGCAGTTTGAGCGCCAGGATCATGTCGACGAACGGGAGGACGCCGAAGAAGATCATCGCCGGGAGATACTGCTCGGAGCGAGCCGCGATGAAGATGACCTTGTCCCGCAGGCCGATCACGACGAACAGCGCGATGAGCGGGTACATCAGAACGGGGTTCACCAGTCCCTGGTTGTCGGCCACCACCGAGTCCAGCGAGCTCGACGCGATACCCGGGAGTGCAATCGCGACAGCAAGATTCGCGAGAATGAGTGCGTAGACCGCGATGTCGAACGCGGTGCGGGAGTCACCCTTGGTGAAGGGCACCTTGCCGGGCCACGGTGGGAGCCGGATCGTCTGTGGCCGCAGCCAATACAGGAAGCCGCCGGTCATCGGTTTGAAATGTCCGGCCAGCGGCCCCCACGACCCTCCGATGCCCAGGACCTCCACCAGCACGGTCCACAAGACCAGCTTCTGATAGACGATCGGCTGGTTCCACCACTCGGTCACGTGCAGTGGGTTGAGTCCGGACGTCAGCGTCGCGAGGACGATCCCGACACCGCCGTAGAAGACGAAGACTTTCATCAGATAGATCAGATGGACCATCTTCGGCGTGCCGAAGCCGTGATCGGCCCAGTGTGCTCCCAGCACGCGGATCCGATCGAAGAACGGCCGCTGGAGAAATGTCTCCGGATCCACCTGGGGAAAGTCTGGTTGTGTGAGTCCCATTGGTGCGCACTCCTTGTCGTGTGGTTGGGTCGGTTGTGGTGTGTGGGACCGGCGTCGCCGGTCTCGGCGCGCGGGCCCCCGGCTCGGCGTCCGCCGCGGGACGTCGAGATAGTGTCGATCAGGGGGATCAGATGGGCTGCGGACTGCGGAGACCGGACCGCAGCGCCGGTTTGTCGATCTTCCCGACCGGATTGCGTGGCAGTCGGTCCACGACGTGGATCGTGCTCGGCTGCTTGATTTTTGCCAATCGCCCGACGAGGTGGTCGGCCAGCTTCTCCGCGTCGACACCACGGTGTGGGTAGGCGACGACGAAGGCGACGGGCAACTCACCGTAGAGTTCGTCGGGTGCGCCCACGACCGCGCACTCGAGCACGTCGGGATGCGTCGCGAGCGCGTTCTCAATCTCCTTGGGATAGATGTTCTCCCCGCCGCGGATGATCAGGTCCTTGATGCGGTCCACCAGGGTGAGGTAGCCGTCCTCGTCGAGGCGGCCCACATCGCCGGTGTGCAGCCGGCCGCCGACGATGGTCGACGCGGTCGCCTCCGGTCGATTCAGGTAGCCGCGCATGACATTCGGACCACTGATGACGACTTCACCGATCTCACCCGTGGGTACCTCCGTGCCCTGTTCGTCGACGATGGCGATCCGCTGCCCCGGAAGCGCCGGGCCCACCGTCCCGAGTTTGCGTACTCCGACGACCGGATTGCAGGCCGACGCACAGGTGCCCTCGGTCAGGCCGTAACCCTCGACGACAGGTATCCCGAAGGCGCCCTCGACCCGGTCGAGCAGTTCTCTCGAGATCGGGGCGGCCCCGCAGACCGCGAACCGGAGAGACCCGGTGGCCTCGGCTGTCAGACCTTCCTGCGACACGAGGAGCGCGTAGATGGTCGGTACGGCGGAGAAGTATGTCGGGGTGAGCCGTGCGACGTCGTCGAAGAACCGTGACGGCGAGAACTTCCCGGTGATGCTGAGCTGTCCGCCCGCGAGCATCGGCGCCAGGAAGCTCACGCAGATGGCGTTCACGTGGAACAGCGGCAGCACCAGGAGGGCATGGTCGGCAGCGGTGAGACCGAAATGCGTGACCATGGTCGACGCCATGTAGTGCAGATTGTCGTGCGACAACCGGACACCCTTGGGCCTGCCCGTGGAACCGGAGGTGTAGATGAGCAAGGCGTCGTCGCCGGCGGCCGGTGACAGTGAGCCCCGCCAGTCCGCGCTCGGCGCCGTCGCCAGTTCCTCCACGTCGAACCGGGCACGGTCGGACCCCAGTTCTGCTGCGCGGGTCCCGATGACGACCCGTGCTCCCGAATCCGCCAGCTGGTACTCGGCTTCCTCCGGGGTGAATGCCGGGTTGACCGGAGTGGCGACCGCGCCGATCCGCCATGCCGCCATCAACGTGACCAGAAGTTCGATCCGGTTGGGCAGAAAGGTCGCCACGACGTCCCCGGGTCGAACGCCAGCACGGCCCAGTTGTTCGGCGACACCCTCGACGCGACGCGCGAAACCGGCGTAGTCCAGGGCGACCACGTCGTCGCGAACACACGGAGCGTCGGCGCGATGGGTCAGGTCCCATGCGAAGTACGTGCTGGTCACCGGGCTACCTCCGAAATCGTCGTGGTCGATGTGATCCAGAACACTATGAAATCGAGGGGCGAACGGAAACGGTCGCGGAGGCCAGACTTCGTCCGGACCTTTGTGCTCGGGGGACAATCCGACACCGGACGTCGTCGGTCCGGTCGAGCTCTGCGTGCGCGGGGTCCCGGTAGCGTGTGAGGTGCTCCGCGCAGGCCCTCGCGAGCGTTCGGCGAACCCGAGGCGGGCCACCGTTGCACGACGTCACCCGACCGCCGAGAAAGCACCATCCATGACCGCGCACGCCAACGGACCCTTACCGTCGAGACGGTCGCCGGACGACGGACGCGCGCTCGACGCGGTCACCGCCTTCGACGCCGGACTGTCCGACCGGGAGCGGCGGGTGCTGACCGAGCGCGTCTACGCTGCCAACCCTCGCACCCAGTCGGAGGTCGCCGACCTTCTCGGATTGTCCCGCGAACGAGTCACCCAGATCGATCGCTCCACACGACACCGCCTGCGCTCGTTGATCGACGCAGACCCGGCCCTCGCCGACCTGTCGGCGATGATCAACCGCCGGGCCGCTCCGGTCGCGGACGCCGCTGCGCTCATAGCCGACTCGACGCTCGCCGGGACTCCGGTGGGCGGCGTCGAGGCCCCGTGCTGGCGGGTGGTGGCCGCGGCGTCGGGTCTGCGCACGAGCGAGAACTGGATCATCCGGGGCAGCCTGCGCTCGGTCGCCGAGTTCACGAAGTCGGCGGTCGAGGCGGCGGCGCGCCCCGGCGAGGCGGCTTCGGTCATCACCATCGCGGATCACCTGGGCCTGTCCGGAGATTCGGCCGCACGGTGGCTACTGCGGGCGGGATACGAACTACTCGACGGCCACGCGATCGCCGCCCGGTCGACGACGGGCGAGATCGTCGTCGCAGCGCTCTCGATCCGCGGCGCGCCGTTGACCTTCGACGACATCATCGACGCGACTTCGGCGATCCCGCGTGCCCACAACAGTATTCGAAACGCGCTCGCCTCGGACGAGCGTATCGTCAGAACCGACCGCACCCGCTACGGCCTTGCCAAATGGGGCCTTCCACGATACGAGCCGGTCCATCTGCAGATCGATGCGATTCTCTCCGACCGTGACGGGGCCGTGCCCCTCGACGACGTCATCGCGACGATCCGCGGTCGTCACGACGTCAGCGAGGCCACAATCCGTTCGTATGCCGGTGCCGGCGAATTCCAGATCCGCGACGGCATCGTCACCCGACGCGAACGACCACATCGGCCGCGGCGGACGCCGGGACGAACGCGCGGACTGTACCGCGAAGACGACGTCGTGCACTGGTCGACGACGATCACTCCCGCGCAGTGTCGCGGAACGGGTTTCAACATACCCAGCGCACTCGCCGGCCTTCTCGGCATCGGCCCCGGTTCACCGGTCACACTCGAGACCGAGCTGGGCACACAGGCTTTCACGTGGGCATCGGTTCAGGCACGATCCGGCTCGATCAAGCGGTTCATCGATGAGCTCGAACTGGAGCCGGGTACGCCCGTGTTCCTCGACTTCGGGCCGCACACCTTCGCCGTTCGACGGGCCGAGCACGCAACCGCGTCGTCCGCCGCGGACATCCTGACCCGGATCGGGCGGCGACCGACCCGGCTCACCAGAACCCGACTCCTCCAGGTGCTCGCCGAATCACTGTGGTTGCCATCGAAATCCAGCATCGACGAGGTCGTAGAGCTCCTCGGCAGGCGTCGCGAGACCGACCTCGCGGACCGAGTCACGGCCGCACTGCGCTGAGCATCGGGCATCGGTCATCGGGCATCGGTCAGCGAGTGGTCGGGGCACCCCAGTGGGGCTCGCCGTACGGGGCGTCGACCGCGACGCATGCACCGGCCGACGCGCAGGCGAGGATCCGGACCATGGTGTCGCGAGTACCGAGATCGCCTTCGAAAGACACATACTCGCCACGACGCAGCCCGACGTCTGCCACCATCCGCTCCGCCTCGGCGATGAGTTGGCCTGTGGCGTCTTGTGATCCGTCGCCGAGGTCGACGACGAGGCCGCCCTCGTTCCGGAGCATGTCCGCCGTCCGGAGTGCAGCGAGGACGAACTCGTCGCCGACGCGGTACATCTGACGACAGTGCTTCCGGGGCACGGCGGCTTCGACCAGATCCTCGACCTCGATGCATTGGTCGACATGAGCAAGCACGAAACCGATCTCGCACGAATGCGCCGGTTCGCACGATGGGCCGAGGACGATCGGAACCGTGACGGCGTCGACCTCCAGCAAGGAATGCCAGGCAAGCACGAACTCCCAACCCGTGCGGATCACGAGGCCCACCCGACTGCCCGCGCGGACCCCGCAGGAGACCAGTTGCTCGGCCATCCATTCCACGGACTCGTAGAACCGTTCGAAGTCGATGACGGCGTCACCGGTGTGCACCGCGGGCAGCGAGCCATGGGTGTCGTGGGCGCCGCTCAGCGGCGAACATGAAGCCGACGTCTGACTCACACATCCCCGTATGTGTAGCGAGTTCGTCTGCCGTGCAGCCGAACTCGTAGAACTCGCGGGCGGCTCCGCCGGCTCGCACCGGCATGAGACCCTCGCCTTGCAGAGGTTAGGCTACCTTTACCAGGCGGTCGGTGTCCACCCCCTACATAGTTTTTCACTCATCTCATATTTAGGGTACGTTCACCTACGATCCCACCCTGCCGCACTGTCGGGCCTCCCCCTGCGATGAGTCCCGACGCGCATGCGACACCCCGTTTCCGAACGGGTAGATGACACGAGGAGAGCACGAGATGACACAACGAACCCTGCGGGCCGTCGGACTGTCCGCACTCATCGGCGGATCGGTCACTGCCGCGCTGCTGGCCGGCGCCGCGTCGGCGGGTGCAGATGCATTCGTCCGGCTTCCGGGCGGCACCGCGAAAGGTGAGGGCATCCAGATCGTCCGGTCCGAGGAGAGCGCGCGGGTCTCGGCGTCGATGGCCGCCAACGGGGTGTCCAGGACCACCTGGGTCAGCGGTCAAATCACCTTGTACGCACCGAATCTCAAGCCCGCCAAGGCAGGACCGAGCGTCGGCGCGGCCGGCGAGACGACGCTGCCCGGAAGCAACGGAACCGCGACGAACGGCGCCGCCGCCACCCTGTCCACCGGTTACATCATCGGGTGCCAGGTGAACATCAAGGGCCTTCAGGGCGGTCTGTCCGGATCGCTGACCCCGACCGCACCCTCCCTGTCGGGCACCCTGACCGTCCCGCTGGCCGCCGGCGACGTCACGTTCGTGGTGTTGAACACCAAGAACATCGAGAAGGCCGGTACCTACCACCTCGGTTACGACGACGCGCAGATCGACGTGCAGAACTGCGGCGGATACGCCCAGGCGCGAGCATTCACCACGATCGAGACCACCGGCGAGGTGCACCAGAAGGTGAACCTCTACGGCAAGCCGTTCTCCATCGGCTGACCGCGAACCCGTTGCCCACCACCATGACCCGCCGAATCGGAGCTCCCATGACCGTCGCCAAGCGCCGCACCGCGCGCACCCGGATCATCGCGTCCACGACCGCAGTCGCCTGCGCGGCACTGATACCCGTCCTCGATGCCGCACCCGCACACGCCGACACCACCGTCCAACTCCCCGGGCAATCCGTCACGAAGAAGTTGAAAGACGGTACGACGGTGACCATCACGCGCAGCAAAGAGTCCGCGCGGATCACCCCGTCGATGGGCGCCACGCCCCTGCACCGCAACGCCTGGGTGTCCGGCAAGTATGTGGTGACCACGTCCGACCCGGCCGCGAAGATCGGTGTCGGCGCCGGCTACATCGTCGGCTGCCAGCTGACGCTGGGCGGTAACTCGAACAGCAGGGCCGGCGCGACCGCACCCGACTTCGACCTCCAGAGCGCGACCACGACGGCCGAGACCGGCGCCGGCGTGACCATCGGGCCCGGCCAGGCGGTCAACTACGTCATCAACGACCGTGAGTACAAAGACGCGTTCGGTGCGGCCGGCCACTCGTCATCGATCAGCTTCTCCGGCGGCAAGGGCACGCTGGCGTACACCAACGAGACCATGATGGTGAACGGCTGCGCCGGTTACGCGCAGGCCCGGTCGTACGCCAAGGTGAGCATCACCACCGACAACGTGTCGCAGTCGATCGCCGTGTACGGAAAGCCGTTCAGCATGGGCTGACCGACCACCGCTCCCAGAGATGTGAAATGGGCCCCCCACCCGTGAGGATGGGGGGCCCATTTCTGGCGGTGGCGGAGGGATTTGAACCCTCGGTACGGGGTTACCGCACACAGCATTTCGAGTGCTGCACCTTCGGCCGCTCGGACACGCCACCGCCGAAGACTGTACCGCAGACCCGCGGTCAGACTTAAATCGGCTGCTCAGGCGGGCTTCGTCGAGCGGCCGGCTGCATCAGTGGCCGGTCAGCTTGTCCTTGACGTCGTCGATCTTGCCCTTGACGGCGTCGGCGGCGTCGGTGATCTTCTGCTTGCCCTCGGCCTGCGCCTGGTCACCTTTGCCCTCGTTCTTGAGGTCCTGATCGTCGGTGAGGCTGCCGGCAGCTTCCTTGCCGCGACCCTTGAGCTCTTCGGCCTTGTTCTTGGCGTCGTCCGTGGTTCCCATGAAGCCTCCTCGGTGAGGTTCGGCGCGGCCGGGTGCCGTCCGATGTTGAAGAACTCGGCGACGACCGACGCGCCGGCTGCTCGACACTGGCGCCGCCTGGGGAGCGGACTCCCGCATCCCACCGTGCCACAGGTGTGCACTGAGCTGCATGACCGCAGGTCAGTGACCTGTCAGCGGCTGTTGAACTTCTGGGACACCTCGTTGATCTTGTCCTTGGCGGTACTGAACGCCTCTTGGACCTTCTCGTTCTCGGCGAGATCGTTGAGCTTGTCCTTGGCGGTGTCCAGCGCGTCCTGGACCTGCTTGCTCTTGACGAACTCGTCGATCTTGTCGCGCGCGGTACCCAGCGCCTCCTGGACCTTGCCGCTCTCGGCGAGCTCGTTGATCTTGGCCTTGGCGGTGTCGAAGGCCGCGGTCACCTTGTCGGACGGATCGGTCATGATTACTCCTCGCGGATCGGGGATGCTGACGTCCAATCTGCCAGGACCGCCCGCCGCCGACCACCGGTCCGCACCCTGAGATCTCACCGATCTTGGCGTCTCACGACCCCGAGACGCGTGCGTTCACGGGTGTCGTCGGGTGGCGAAGAAGTCGACCATGAGTGCGCGGCACTCGGCTTCGAGGACGCCGCCCTTGACCTGGGGGCGATGCGCCAGCCGTGGATCGCGGACGACGTCCCACAGCGAACCGACGGCACCGGTCTTGGGCTCCCACGCCCCGAAGACGACGGCGTCGACCCGGGACAGCGTGATCGCTCCGGCACACATGGTGCACGGTTCGACGGTCACCGCGATAGTGCATCCCGGGAGCCGCCATCCATCACCGAACGCCCGCGCCGCGGCACGCAGCGCAAGCACCTCGGCGTGGGCCGTCGGATCGGAATCGGCCTCGCGACGGTTGGCGGCGCGGGCCAATTCGACGCCCTCGGGGTCGAACACGACTGCCCCGATGGGTACGTCGTCGGTCCCCGACAGTGCCGCCGCGTCGAGCGCGGACCGGACCATGGCCTCCCAGGCGGGCGCACTCATCGCGCGGCTTCGTGCGGGCTCAGTGGCCGAGGGAGTCGAGAACCTTGCCCAGCTCGTCGGCGAAACCGAGCCGCGCCGCGATCATGCCGAGCTGTTCGTCGGCATACAGATCGGTGTCCCCGACGATGATGCTCATGACCGCGTCGGGCAGTCCCAGGTCGGCGAGCAACCCGAGGTCCCCTTCCTCCCACGGATCGATCTGATCGAGCTCGTCCGGATCGATGTCGGGGACCTCGATGTTGAGGGCGTCCAATGCGTCGACCGCGATGTCGTAGTCGACGGAGGCGGTCGCGTCGGAGATCAGCAGACGCGCCCCGGTCGGCGACGGCCGGACGATGATGAAGAACTCGTCGTCGACGTCGAGGAGTCCGAAGACCGCGCCCGCCGAACGCAGCTCACGCAACTGGGTCTCGGCGTCCTCGAGATCGGAGAGCGCCGACGGTTTCATCGCGGTGACCTTCCAACCGCTCTCGTCGCGGACGACCGCCACGGCGAAACCGTCGATGTCGTCGTCCACGTCCTGCGCGTTCGACCCCGACTTCCCAAATCCGGCACCGGCCATGCGACAAACCGTAGCCCCTATCACCGGTACTCCCAAGTCCCGGTTCACCGGGCATGACCGGTATGGGAACGTGTCAGGGTGACTGCCGCGCCGTCGTCCCCCGCTGTCGCCCTTCCCACGCCGGTCTGTGTGCTGGGTCTCGGCCTGATCGGCGGCTCGCTGCTGCGGGCCCTGCACGACGCCGGGCACGAGGCGTTCGGCTACAACCGGTCGGCCACGACCGTCGATGCGGCCATCGGCGACGGTTATGACGCGTCCGCGGATCTCGTTGCGATACTCGAGCGTGCGGCGTCGTCGGACGCGCTGCTCGTGCTCGCGACACCGGTGACGACGATCGGCCCCCTGGTGACGGCCATCGCCGAGAACGCGCCCGGGCTCCTGGTCACCGACGTGATCAGCGTCAAGCAGGAAGTCGAGCGCCTACTCGCCGATCTGCATCCCGGAGGTCGATACGTCGGCGGGCATCCGATGGCCGGGACCAGTTCGTCGGGTTGGGCGGCAACCGACGCCACCCTCTTCGACGGGGCGATGTGGGCGGTCACCACCACCGACCACACCCCGGCCGACGACTGGCTCACGGTGGCCGCGCTGGCCGTGACGGTCGGCTCGCGAGTGGTGCCGGTCGCACCCGACGCGCACGATCGGGCGGTCGCCGCGATCTCGCATCTGCCACACCTGACCGCCGCGGCCACGGCCGCCGTCGGGGCCGGTGAGAGCGACCTCGCCCTACGCCTGGCCGCCGGCAGCTTCCGTGACGGCACCCGGGTCGCCGGCACCGCACCCGCCCTGCAACGCGCGATGATCGAGGCCAACGGCATCGCCGTGCTCAACGTCCTCAGCGAGACGATCGACCGCCTCACCGCCGTGCGCGACGAACTCCGCGACCACGGAACCGCCGAAGTACTCGTCGACGACGGGCACCGCGCGCGGAAGGCGTACGAACAATTGCATTCCGGCGCCGCGGAGGTGATCTCCGGGGTGACGGTCGGCGACGACGGCTGGCAGCAGGAACTACGCCGGCAGGCCCATCAGGGCCGGGTGTGGGTGGGCTGACCGCCGCGCACCTCAGGGATCAAGAGTTGTGCGGTTGCGCTTCTTTCGTTTCAGACCCGGCGTGCGAGGCCTGGGTAGTCGACGACGAAGTTGTTCTCGTCGACGGTGATGGTGGTCGTCGCCAACGGCGACACCACGCGGAATCCGTCCGTGCCCGGGGTGTACGACATCGTCGCCGGCTTCACGTCTCCGCTGGGCAGGTACATGTAGGCGACGGGGATCTCGACCGCTCCGGGAGTCGACGCCGAGAGGGCACGTCGCCGGATCGGCAAGGCGTTGAACATCGGTGACAGTGCGAGGTCCACGTCTTCGGCGCCGTCGAAGTCCGAGCGGGTGGTCTCACCGTCGGGACGACGGATCAGCCACGTGCCCTCGTCGTCGCGCGTGATGCCGAACTGCGTCTCACCGTCAGTGCGTACCAGGTGAACGGTGAGCCGCTTGACCACACCGGCATCGGTGGTCTGCAGTTCGTACGACGCGGAGAACGCCTCGTGGTCGGCGGTCGCCGCGGCGATGATCCGTCCATAGGCCTTGAGTCGTGCGCCGGACACGACCAGGCGGACCTGTTCCAGTCGATCGGTGTCTTCGCCTCGCCACGTGAGCATCGTCTTGAACTCGTCGTTGGTGGCGGAGGACTGACCGCTGTCAGGGGCTGTCTGCGGAGAACTCACGTGACCACGGTAGCGAGCAACCGCCCCGATCACACATCGGACGACCTGGTCACCCGACCGATCACCCCGCCCGGGGCCCTGAAGACGTGACCGTTCAGGCGATACAGGACGCGGTTCGGCGGGTCGATGACGGCGTCACGGTGTCTTCGACCACCACCTCGCCCGCCACCGTGATCGAGCAACTCACCGAGCTGCCCGTTCCGGCGATGACCAGGAGGCGCAGCGGGTTGACCCCGCCGGTGAACTGGACGGTCCACGGATTCGTCGGGGCGAACTCCGAGCGCAAGCCGTTGTCGTCGACGTAGAGGATGGTGGCCTGCCCGTCGATGGTCGCCTCGTAGGTCACCGGTTTGTTCTGCGGATCGATGCGCTCACCGGGTTGACCCGGGAGCCGCTGTCCCGGGTCGGGCGGGGTCAGGCTGGGCGGTTCGAAGGTGCGTGGGATCGGCATGGTGTCGGTGACCGTCGGCGAGTCGGCGAAGCGGTCCTGCGGTGCCTCCTCCCGCAGCCCGAGGAACCCGACGAAAGCCACCACGAGCAGCACCACCACGCCCAGGGTCAGGATCAGGGTCGCGGTGGGCACCTTGCGAATGCGTGATCCCGGTCGGCCGTCGGCGCTTTCGGCCTCCCGCTCGGCAGTCGCGACGCGTTCGGCCTCGGCACGCTCGGCGCGCTCGGCCATGGTGAGCTCGGTGTTCGTCGGCTGGCCGGGGCGGAACATCGGGGTCCCGTCCGCGGCGTACCCGAGCGGCGGATAGAGCTGCGGTGCGACGGGTTGCCCGTAGAGATCGCGAGGCGACCCGCCGGTCTGGCTGCCGCCTCCGTCGCGGCGTCGAGGGTCGTGAGCGCCGGGGTTCGGCCCCCCGTACGGCTGTCCCATCGTCGGCCTCCGGTCGGATTCTCGAGCGTCGTCGCCGACGCGGCGCGGCCTCGACCGAAACCTACGGTTCGGCTCGACGCCGCGCGTCATTCCCTCTCCGACCTTACGGCGCGAAGTCGGGAGCCCACCTCGACGATCGGAAAACCGCAGGCCACGACGATGCCGCGACGACAGTGAACCAGTCGGTCGAATGAGCCCGAACATCGATGACGGAGACGCGGAAACCGTGGCCGCGCTGCCGCCCCACCCCCGTGCCCTCGGGGGCGGCAGCCCCCTGACAGGCCCCACCGAAAAGAGTTCACCGTAGTGAACTGAAAGTACTTTCACATACAGCACCGTGGGCTGCAACAGCTGCGCGGACGTCCAGGACAAGTGATATCGGGGTCCGTTTCACCTGCGCACCCGCCGATCTCTGCCCCTTTCACCATAAGCCCTGGACAGGGGCTTGCCGCAAGACCCCCTATCCGGTGCAGAATCGCTGTCTCACCTGCGACGACCAGCCCTGCCACCTGCTGATTCGGAGTCATCTCTGTGCCCCCAGTCCCCGAAACCCCAGTCCTCGAGACCCCAGTCCCCGAAGCCCCAGTCCCCGACGACGCGACTTCGACGACCACCGCGGTGTTCGCCCTCCCCGACAGCCTGTCCCCGAAGAACGATCCGGCCCTCGTCGCCGACGACACCCGACACTTCGCCTCGATCACCACGAACCTTCGACGCACCTTGGCCGACGCCGACGAGCGCCTGCAGCACCTTCGGCGCGAAGCCGGTGGCAGGGGTCGCCGGGCCGTCGACCGCGACATGGAGATCCACCAGCTCGGCGCACGTATCCGATCGCTGCGGCGGTTCGGCCTCGACCTGTGCCTGGGTCGGCTGGTCCGCGACGACGGGGAGATCCTCTACATCGGCCGGCTCGGGCTGACCGATGCCGCCGGCGAGACCCTGCTCGTCGACTGGCGCACCCCGCTGGCCGCGCCGTTCTTCGCCGCCACCCGCCGCGACCCGATGGGACTGGTGAGCCGACGCCGCTACCGCTGGACCCACGGCCGGATCACCGACTACTGGGACGAGGTCTTCGTCGACGACCCCGCGGTGCTCACCTCGCACGCGGCGCTCGACGAGCAGTCCGCGTTCCTCGCCGACCTCGGCGCCAGTCGTTCCCCGCGCATGCGAGATGTCCTGGGCACCATCGCCACCGATCAGGACGCGATCATCCGAGCCGACTCGCACGGGACCCTCGTCGTCGACGGCGGGCCGGGAACCGGCAAGACAGTCGTCGCGCTGCATCGCGCCGCCTACCTCGTCTACGCCGATCCGCGCCTCGCCGGTCATCGGGGCGGGTTGCTCGTCGTCGGACCTCATCGGCCGTACCTCGCCTACGTCGCCGATGTGCTGCCGAGCCTCGGCGAGGAGAGCGTTCAGACGTGCACCCTCGCCGATCTCGTCGTCGAAGGTGATTCGGCGACAACCGAAGCCGACGTCGACGTGGCACGGTTGAAGTCGTCGGCTCGCATGGTCGAGGCGGTCGAGCCGGCGGTCAAGTTCTACGAACAACCGCCGACGACGCCGTTCGTGGTCGAAACACCCTGGACGGAGACGACTCTGACCGCGGGTGACTGGGCAGACGCCTTCGACGCAGCCGAGCGCGGAACCGCACACAACGAGGCGCGGGACGAAGTGTGGGAAGAACTGGTGTCGATCATCGCGTCGCGACACGACGACGACGTGCCCCAGCACGCGCTGCATCGTGCGTTGGCGGCGAATGACGAACTCGCGGCGGCCTTCTCGCGGGCATGGCCGATCCTGGACGCCGCCGAGATCGTCGGTGACCTGTGGTCGGTGCCGGCCTTCCTCCGCATGTGTGCGCCGTGGCTGCCGCCCGGCGAGGTACGCGCACTCCAGCGCAGCGTCCCCGACGCCTGGACCGATGCCGACCTGCCGATCCTCGACCGCGCCCATCGCCGGATCGGAGACCCGGCAGCGTCGGCCCGACGTCGCCGGCAGCGCACGGACCTGGCGAGGGAACGCGAGCGGATCGACCAGGTGGTCGACGATCTTATCGCCGCCGAGGTCCACGACGACGGCGAGGGACTCATGACGATGCTCCGGCACGAGAACCTGCGCCACAACCTCGGGGACGGGTCCGTGAGCGAGACCGCCCGCTCACTGTCCGGGCCGTTCGCGCACATCGTCGTCGACGAAGCGCAGGAACTCACCGACGCCCAGTGGCAGATGCTGATCGACCGTTGCCCGTCGAAGAGCTTCACCGTCGTCGGCGACCGCGCGCAAGCACGACGCGGATTCCCCGAGTCGTGGGCAGAGCGACTTCGGCGGGTCGGTCTGCGCGACGTCACCTCGGCGGGACTCACGATCAACTACCGGACCCCGGAAGAGATCATGGATGCGGCCGCCCCCGTCATCCGCGCGGCGCTCCCCGACGCGAACGTGCCGACTTCGGTTCGGCGCGCGGGCATTCCGGTCACCTACGGCGACCGCGCGGACCTCGACACCGTGGTCGACGACTGGATCTCGACCCATCGAGACGGAATCGCCTGTGTGATCGGCGAACCCGGCTTCGCCGGGACCGACCGCGTGCGGTCGCTCACCCCCACCCTCGCCAAGGGGCTCGAGTTCGACCTCGTGGTGCTCGTCGACCCCGACGCCTTCGGCGCGGGCACCGAAGGCGCGGTCGACCGCTACGTGTCGATGACCCGGGCGACTCAGCAGTTGGTGATCCTCCGCACGTAGACCCCACCACCGATTGGGGTAGTGCCGTACTCGTGTCGACGTCCCGGACGCCGGCGAGGATGGAAGACAGCACCGGCACCTCGTCCACCCACCCAGGGTTCCGGTGCA
>NZ_JAMBDT010000089.1:0-21286 GCF_025143765.1 Gordonia sp. p3-SID1431 | reverse complement strand
ATGCCGTCCTGGGACGACCTGGTCCGCGAACACGCCGACCGCGTCTACCGTCTGGCCTACCGTCTGTCGGGGAATCAGCACGACGCCGAGGACCTCACGCAAGAGACCTTCATCCGGGTCTTCCGCTCGCTGTCGAACTACCGTCCCGGCACCTTTGAGGGCTGGTTGCACCGCATCACCACCAACCTGTTCCTCGACATGGTCCGTCGCCGCAGCAAGATCCGGATGGAAGCCCTGCCCGAGGAGTACGACCGGGTGCCGGCCGACACCCCGGATCCGCAACAGGTCTTCGACGCGACGAACCTCGACCCCGACCTGCAGCGCGCCCTGGACTCGCTGGCTCCCGACTTCCGCGCGGCCGTGGTGCTGTGTGACATCGAGGGCCTGTCCTACGAGGAGATCTCTGCGACCCTCGGTGTCAAGCTGGGTACCGTCCGCAGCCGCATCCACCGCGGTCGGCAGAGCATCCGCGACGCCCTCGCGGCCCAGGGACACACCAGCAGCCGTTCGGTCGCGCTCGGCTCGCACGCCTGAGGTCGCTGCCGGGAACCCTGCTCCGCCGAGCATCGTTGAGAGTCTCGGATACGCTGAGACGTTGCCTGTGTCACGGGACACGATGCGATCGGAGTCCGCAGCCCGCGGACGCCGCGCGTTCGGGGGACGGCATCGGATGCCGCCCGTCGGTACCGTGGCAGACAGCAGCAGAGCCCAGTGGCAACACAGGATTCATCGTGCGGCGGTTTCGTCGTGGAGAGGGGTGAACGACGATGATGGACGGCGATCGCGGGCGTCCGACCGGAAGTGGCGGTGTCGAACCGCCGACTCCCAACCTTCGTCGCCGGCGGTCCTCCTGGACCCCAGCCAGGTGGAATACGAACACCTGGAGTCCGGCTCCCTCGTCGTTCCTGCCCAACCGCGGCTACCGCGCGCCGGGTACGGCCGGCGGACGCGGCTTCGCACCCACCGAGCACCTGGCCCCCGAGGCGGTTGCCGCCTTCGTCGACGGCGAGCTCGGGATGTCCGCGCATGCGCGGGCCGCTCATCATCTGGCGCTGTGCCCCGAGTGCGTCGCCGCGGTCGAGGCGCAGTCGTTGGCCCGCACCCGACTCCGCGAGTCCGGCCGCGTGTCGATCCCGGACTCCCTCCTCGGTCAGCTCTCCCAGATCCCCACGCGTGAGATCGATCTGAGCTCCGAGCCACCCCGCCCGACAGGGTTCGGGCCGACCGTGTCGCCCGATGCGCCGACCGACGGCATCCCCGCGGCCCGCGGCCGCGCCTTCCGTCGCCGGGGCCGGTGACCGTGGCCCCCGACGCCGATTCTCCCGATACCGGTGACGCACAGTTCGCGCGGCGCGCCGAACCGCCCGAGTCGCAACGTCTGACGCCGTCGCGGACCCGACACTCGCCCGTGTCGCCGTCCACCGCGCAGGTGTTCGGCCGCCCGTCGGGTGTGCGTGGCTCGTTCGCCACCTCAGACGGCGACAAGCAGCCGCCCGAGCCACAGATCGCACCCCCGGACCCGGTGCTCGCCGAGGCCTTCGGCCGGCCGGCCGGATCGAGCGACACCCTGCAGCGGGATCCGCTCGCGACCTACGGCCACACCGAGCAGCCGCAGGCGCCGGAGGACCCGTGGCGCGACCCGGAGAGCCCGGCGCGGCTGGACGCACCCGCGCTGGCGTCCGCATCGTCGGACATCCCGACCGAGACCGGCCCCAAGCTCGGCGTCCGCGACATCCTGCTCGGCAATCGCCTGAGCTGGGTCGCCCTGGCCACGCTCGCGGTGATCGCGTTGCTGATCGGGCTCGTCGGCGGGCTGATGGGCCGGTACACCGCGGAGGTGGCCGCGCCGCTCACCAGTGACACGGTCGAGTTGTCCACCGAGGACACCGGCGGCGACGCCGGACCGCGGTCGTCCGTGGCCGAGGTGGCCCGGGCGGTGGAGAAGTCGGTCGTCGCCATCGACGTCCGCGCGGCGGGCGCCTACGCCACCGGGTCGGGATTCGTCATCGACAAAGAGGGTTACATCCTCACCAACAACCACGTCATCTCGATGGCCGCGAACGACAAGAGCGCCAAACTGGAGGTCGTGTTCTTCGACCGTCAGCGCGTCCCGGCGCGCATCGTCGGTCGCGATCCCAAGACCGATCTCGCCGTGCTGAAGGTCGACAACGTCGAGAACCCGACGGTCTCGGTACTCGGTAGCTCGGGCGACCTGCAGATCGGCGAAGAGGTGGTCGCCTTCGGATCTCCATTGGGGCTCAACCGAACCGTGACCAGCGGCATCGTCAGCGCGACCGACCGTGCCGTGGCGCTGACCCCCGACGCGGAGTCCGACACCGACGCGGTGATCGACGCCATCCAGACCGATGCCGCGATCAACCCGGGCAACTCGGGCGGTCCGCTGGTCAACGGCGAGGCCCAGGTGGTCGGCATCAACACCGCCGGGCGCCTCGGCGCCGGGGGCGGCAACATCGGTCTCGGATTCGCGATTCCCATCGACGAGGCCAAGCCCATCGCGGAGGCGCTGATCCGCGACGGCCGCGTGAACCACCCGCAGATCGGCGTCAACGCCAGTTCGGTGCGCAACGAGCGCGTGCTGGGCGCACAGGTCCGCAACGTCGTCGCCGGCAGCCCCGCCGAACGCGCGGGCATCCGAGAGAACGACGTGATCACCTCGTTCAACAATCGCCCGATCGAGAGCGCCGACGAGCTGAACGTCGCGATCCGGACCGCGAGCATCGGCGAGTCGGTCCCGTTCCAGTACTGGCGGGCGGGTCGCACGTTCAGCGGTACCATCACTCCGGCGAGCGACTAACCACACCACCGCACAGGTCAGGACGAGGCACATGTTCAGCAGCATCGGATGGGGCGAGATAGCGATCCTGGTGGTCGCGGCACTCGTCATCCTCGGCCCCGAACGTCTCCCCGGTGCCGTCTCCTGGACGATGCAGTCGGCCAAGAAGGTCCGTGATTACGCGACCGGTGCGAGCAATCAGCTGAAGGACGAGCTGGGTCCCGAATTCGATGACCTGCGCAAGCCGCTCGCCGACCTCAACGAACTGCGGGGTATGACGCCGCGGTCGATCGTCACGAAACACCTTCTCGACGGCGATGATTCACTGTTCCGGCTGAACGAGAGCGCCACCACGGTCGACCGGAAGACCACCTCGGCGGCGCCGGAGATCAAGCCCGTGTCGGCGCCCCTGTCGTTCGAGAAGCAGGAGACCGGGAATCCGGACTCCGCCGGCCCGGCGGGGTCCGCGGCGTCGGACCGCCCGTCGCGGTCGGGGTCGCGTCCCGCCGCGGCCGACTGGGACGCGACCTGACCGGTCAGGAATTCCGGATGGTGTCGAGTCCCAGACTCATACCCGCCAGGCCGCGCTTACGCGCCGCGAGCTTGCCCGCGATGGCGCGCAGGGCGGAACCGGACGCCGATTCGGGTGCCGACAGCACCACCGGGACACCGGCGTCGCCGCCTTCGCGTAAGGCCGTCTCGAGCGGTACCTGACCCAGCAGGTCGACCTGGGCGCCCACCGCGCGCGTGAGGCGTTGCGCCACCTGCTCGCCGCCGCCGGACCCGAACGGTTCCATGCGGCTGCCGTCGGGCAGTTCCAGCCACGACATGTTCTCGACGACGCCGAGGATCTTCTGCCGCGTCTGCAGCGCGATGGCCCCGGCGCGCTCGGCGACCTCGGCCGCGGCCTGCTGGGGTGTCGTCACCACCAGGATCTCCGCGCCCGGGATGAGCTGCGCGATCGAGATCGCGACGTCACCGGTGCCCGGCGGTAGGTCGAGGAGCAAGACGTCGAGATCGCCCCAGTAGACGTCCGCGAGGAACTGCTGCAGGGCTCGGTGCAGCATGGGACCGCGCCAGGTCACCGGCGTGTTGCCGTCGGTGAACTGTCCGATCGAGATGAAGCGGACGCCGTGGTTGCTGGGCGGCATGATCATGCGCTCGACCTGCGTGGGTTTGGCGTCGCTCCCGAGCATGCGGGGGACCGAGTGGCCGTAGATGTCGGCGTCGAGAACGCCGACGGTGAGCCCGCGTTCGGCGAGCGCCGTGGCGAGGTTGACGGTCACGCTCGACTTGCCGACGCCGCCCTTACCCGACGCGACGGCGTAGACGCGGGTCAGTGAGCCGGGCTGGGCGAACGGGATGACCGGCTCGGCCTTGTCCCCGCGGAGCTTCTTGCGCAGCTCGGTGCGCTGCTCGTCGTCCATGACGTCGAGTTCGACGCGGATCGCGCCGACGCCCGGGACGTCGGCGACTGCTGTTTCCACCCGCTGCGAGATCTCGGTGCGCATCGGGCACCCCGATGTCGTGAGGTACACCCCGACATCGACGCTCGCGTCGTCGTTGATCGTGACCGATTTGACCATCCCGATGTCGGTGATGGGCTTGCCGATCTCGGGATCCTTGACCTTGCCCAGAGCGGCGCGAACTGCCGATTCCGTGGGCGCGACTCCTGTTGTCATCTGGCCCAGACTACCGGCGGCGCCGACGGTTCCGGGCGCAGGTCCTCCGGTGGCGCCGTCAGCGGACGGGAACGGGGGTGCTCGCCCCTCCCGGCCTGTTCGGACCGGCGTTCCCCGCCGGTGCCTGTTGTACCGCCGGGGCCTCCCTCTTGGTGGGCGGGGGAGCGGGCTGGCCCGGGAACAGCGGCGGGATCGACGGCAGGCAGACGATGATGCACGGCGGCGGCGGAGGGCTCGGCCGCCGCGTGGTGGAGGACGACGACGACGAGGACGACCCGGACTCCGGCCGCCTGGGCTTGCTGGACGAGCTCGAGCTGCTCGACGGCTTGCGCTTCATCTCCGGGATGGGGTCGGTCGGCATCACGCCCGTCGCGTAGGCCCCAGCCCAGCCGAGGACGTTGGCGACATACTCCATCGAGCGGTTGTACCGCAGCACCGCCGACACGCGAGTGCGCTCGTTCATGATGTCGGTGACCCCGGCGCAGAGATACCGGCCGGCCGAGTACGTGGCGTCGAAGATGTTGTTGGGGTCGGGTTTCCCGTCGCCGTTGGCGTCGGAGCCCCACGCTGCCCACGTGCTCGGGATGAACTGCATCGGGCCCATCGCCCGGTCGTGTCCGGCGTCGCCGTCGATGCGTCCGCCGTCGGTGTCCTTGATGACCGCGTTGCCGGCCAGCGAGCCGTCGAGGACCGGCCCGGCGATCGGGTTGATCGTCGTGCCGTACTGATCGACCGAGCCGTTGCTCGCATGATTGGACTCGATGCGCCCGATGCCGGCCAGCAGGAACCACGGCAGCTTGCAGGCCGCGCTCTCGGCGGCGACGCGGTTGGCGGCCAGCTTATAGGCCTGGAGTACGACGCCCGGGATCCCCAGTGGGCCCGAGGGGAGGTCGCTGGCGAGCCGGAACTGCGGCGCCGGCAGCGCGGTCGCGGGCTTCTCCGGCGGCGGCGCGAAGCCGAGGAGTGTGCCCGGCGAACCCGCGACGAGTTCGGCCACGATCACGGGGGCATCGGGCTCGACGACGGCCGACGCGACGTTGCCGCCGGAGGCGCTCGACGTCGCGGTCGAAAGGACCAGCGCACCGACCAGACCGCCGCCGACGACCAGCGTCGCGGCGCGTCGTGGGAACGAGGACGGACGGCGCGGACCACGGCGACGGCGGACGAGGTCGAGGGGCCTCACCGGAGGCCTCCTGCACATCGTGCGGCCCCGGGCCGCTGCCCGGTCCTGTTCACTCCGTTGTCAACACACACTTCTGCCCCCGAGAACGCGGCGATGCCCACCCGCGGCCCAGGTCCAGAGCCGCTCTCATGGATGTGTCGGAGGATCTCGTCGCGTCGTGACAGACGCCGAAATCCGGTCCGAACTGTGACCCACCATACATATGGGTCTGACGTCCCAGACACGAACCCGGCTTTTGGTGTCAGTGATCCTTGGAACCGCGGCGGCCGGATTCGTCGCCGGCGGGGGCGCCGAGCCGTTCGGTGAGTTCGTCGAGCAGGTCGTCGAGTTCTTTGCGCAGGTAGTCGCGCGTGACGGTGTCGCCCACCGCGAGACGGACCGCGGCGAGCTCCCGGGCCAGGAACTCGGTGTCGGCCTTCGTCTGGGCGGACCGCATCCGGTCCTCTTCCAGCGACACCCGGTCGCGGTTCTCCTGCCGGTTCTGGGCCAGCAGGATCAGCGGCGCCGCGTACGCCGCCTGCGTCGAGAACGCGAGGTTCAGCAGGATGAACGGGTACGGGTCCCACTGGATCGACACCGCGACCAGGTTCAGCACGATCCACACGATGACGATGACCGTCTGGATCGCCAGATATCGTCCGGTGCCCAGGAACCGGGCGATCCGCTCGCTGTACATCCCGACGACGTCGGAGTCGAGATTGAACGAGATCGTGCGGCGGGTGCTGGGGGTGTCGAGCTTGCGTCCCGGTTCGCTCATCGGATCCGCACCTGGGGGCCGCCCGATGCCGGTTCCGGGCCACTCCCGACGCCGTACCCGTCGGCCTCGACGACGTCCTCGGGTTCGGTCTCACGCCAGTCGCGCGGCAGGATCTCGTCGAGCAGGTCGTCGACGCTCACCGCGCCGAGCAGGTGGCCGGCCTCGTCCACGACGGGGCCGCACACCAGGTTGTAGGTCGCGAAATATCTCGTCATCGTCTCCAGGGAGTCCTCGGGATGGAGTTGGGCGAGGTCGGTGTCCAGGATGCCGCCGACCAGGTGCGCGGGCGGTTCCCGGAGCAGGGCCTGCAGATGCACGCATCCGAGATACTTGCCGGTCGGTGTCGAAGTGGGCGGGCGGACGACGAACACCAGACTCGCCGCGGCCGGCGTCAGGTCGGGGTTGCGGACCCGGGCGAGGGCCTCGGCGATGGTGGTCGATGCGGTGACCACGATCGGCTCCGAGGTCATCACGCCGCCCGCGGTGTCGGGGGAGTGCAGCAGGAGTCGGCGGAGGGGCTCGGACTCCACGGGGTCCATCTCCTCGAGGAAGGCCTCGGCCTCGGTGTCGGGCAGTTCGCCGAGGAGGTCGGCGGCGTCGTCGGGGTCCATCGCCTCGAGGATGTCGACAGCGCGGTCGCGTCCGAGCGCGGCCAGCACCTCTTTCTGGTCGTCGGGCGGCAACTCCTGCAGCACGTCGGCGAGCCGTTCGTCGTCGAGGGCCGAGGCGATCTCGTCGCGTCGTTTCGCGGGCAGTTCGCGCAGGGCGTTGGCCACGTCGGCCGGGCGCATGCCCTCGAACTGCAGGAGGGCCTGCGCGACTCCTTGTCCGGGCAGGTTCAGCGCACTCTGGGTGATGCCCTGCACGCTCGACCACTCCACGACCTGGGTCTCGTGGCGCCGGCGCAGGCCGCGACGTCCCGCCCGGATCGCGACGCGCGACACGACCCAATCGCGGGTGCGGGTCCGTTCGATGCCCAGATCGATCACCGTCACGTCGGCGTCGGCGAGCTCGGGGAGATCCGGATCGACGACCCGGACGTGGGTGTCGAGAACCTGTCCGATGGCGAGTGCCTCGCCGGGCCGCAGGTGGAGCCGGCGGAGGCTCACGGTGCCGGTGTTGAGGGCCACGGCCTGGGGCTCGATCGCGGTCACCCGCAGCATCGGCACGAAAATCCTACGCCGAGTGGTCAATTCGACCGCGAGGCCGAGGACGCGCGGTTGCTGCCCGGACATCCGGATCGAGATCACCACGTCGCGGACGCGTCCGATGGATTCGCCGTCGGGACCAAGGACGGCCAACCCGACTAATCTGGCCACGAACACCTTGCTCACCGACGACATGGGAGTAAGGGTAGTGCCATCGGTGCAGCGGAGGCCGACGGCAGACACGAACGCCCACCGGTGGGAGACCAGTCCCACTGTCGGGTCTCACCGCGACGTTCAGCACTGGAGTCTCACAACAGGGAAGGCCCCGATATGACCAATCCCATGCGCCCGAGCCGCGAGACGCCGGGACTGCCCACCCCGCCCAAGGGCTGGCCGATCGGTTCGTACGGGACCTACGCCGAGGCCCAGCGCGCGGTGGACTTCCTCTCGGATGAGAACTTCACCGTCCAGGACGTCACCATCGTGGGCGTCGATTTGATGCAGGTCGAGCGGGTCATCGGCCGGCTGACGTGGGGCAAGGTGATCGGCGGCGGGCTGGTCTCGGGTGCCTGGCTCGGCTTCTTCTTCGGCTGTCTGGTGGCGCTCGTCTTCGCCGGTTCGCCCATCGCGCCCATCCTGGTGGGCATCGTCGGCGGCATGGTCTTCGGTGTGATCTCCGCGACCATTCCGTACGCGGCGACCCGGGGCCAGCGGGATTTCGCGTCGACCATGCAGCTGGTCGCCGGCCGCTATGACGTGCTGTGCGACCCGAAAAGCGCAGAGAAGGCGCGCGACATGCTCGCCCGTCTCACCTTCTGACGTCGCCTCCCGCGGTCGGACACGGTGCGATCACAATCGCCCGCGGAATGGCACGCCCATGCCGAATGTGTTGCATGTCACGAATCCTCACGTATAGCGTTGCTGTTCGGACGCTCACGGCGGAGCACCGCTGCGGCGCCGCGTACGACATCGAGGAGGCTGCGTGCGGAGCAGGGTCAGCACGGACGGATCCATCAGCACCGACGGATCTACCAGGCGCGTGAGACGAAAGGTCCTCGCCGCGGCGGTGGCAGCGGTGGCCATGCTGCCCGTGCTGTCCGCATGTGGCTCGGGATATGAAGCGGGCGTACTCAATTTCTATCCGCCGGCCGACGGCGCGGACACCTTCGCCGAGATCGGCGACAAGTGCTCGGCCGATTCCGGTGGTGCGTACAAGGTCGTGACCACCCCGTTGCCCAAGGGCGCCGACGATCAGCGTTTGCAGCTCGCGCGGCGCCTCGCGGGCAACGACAGCGGGCTGGACCTGATGGGCATGGACGTGGTGTGGACGGCCGAATTCGCCGACGCGGGTTGGATGGTGCCGGTGCCGGACGCCATGGCCGCCGAGGTGTCGGCGCGCACCCTGGGTGGTCCGCTCGACACCGCGGTCTGGAAGACCGACGACGACGAGCGGGAACGGCTCTACGCCATCCCGTTCTCCACGAACACCCAATTGCTCTGGTACCGACCGGATGTGCTCGTCGAGGATGTCGACCGCCGGCGCCCGGCGTCGACGTGGAACGGCATGCTCGAGGACGCGCTCGTCAGCGGTCGCAACGGCGGACCGACCTACATCATGGTGCAGGGCAGGCAGTACGAAGGCCTGATGGTGTGGTTCAACTCGGTACTCGCCAGCGCCGGTGGGCAGATCGTCGACCCGGACGACCCCGACAAGGTCACCCTCAACGACACCCCCGAACACCGCGCCGCGACGGTCCGCGCCCTGGAGACGCTGAAGCGGGTCGCCACCGCGCCCGGTGCCGATCCGTCGCTGACCAACTCCGACGAGGGCGCCGCACGGCTCGGCATGGAGAGCGGTGAGGCCCTGTACCAGGTGAACTGGCCGTTCGTCTTCGCCGGGATGCGCGAGAACGCCGTGGCGGGCAGCGTCGCCTTCCTCGACCTCACCGAATACGCGAACCTGTACGCGGACACGGCGAATCCGCCGACCCCGGCGCAGGTGGTCCCGCTCAACCGCGAGATGCGGCGGGTCTTCGACTTCGCGCCCTATCCGGGCTTCGAGGGACTTCCCACCAAGACGACGCTGGGCGGCATCAACATCGCCGTCGCGAGCACCTCGCAACAGCAGGACCTCGCCTACCAGGCCGCCGAGTGCATCACCAGTGAGGCATCGCAGAAGGCGTTCTCGTTCAGTGCGGGTCCGCCGCCGGTCATCGAGTCCATCTACGACGACGCCGATTTCCGCCTCGCGTACCCGATGGCCGACGAGATCAAGCGGCAGCTCGAACCCGAGCACGCTGCTCTGCGGCCGAAATCGCCCGACTATCAAGCAATCTCGACGCTGCTGCAGGCCAAGTTGAGCCCGGTCGGCGCCTGGGAGCCGGAGGCCCTGGTCGACGAGCTCGCCGAAGCGGTCCAGAAGGCCATCGACGGGGAAGGGCTGGTCCCGTGAGCGACAACGACACTCCGCGCAACGACGCCGAGAACGCGGGCGGCAACCCCGACGACGCGGGGTTCCGCGCCGGGCGACACGCCCTCCCGGATGATGCGCCACCGCAAACCGGTCCGATCCCGATCGTCGGTGACACACCTCCGGTGCAGTCCGATCAGGTGTGGACCGCTCCGCCGGGAGGTCGGCACGAGGTGACCGCGGCGTCGTCGCACACCGACCGGCCCACCCCGGATCCCGCGCCCGCCTCGCTGTCGAAGCCGGCGACCGGGACGGGCGGGGGTACCGCGGTGATCGATCGGCCCCGGGCCGACACGCCGCCGGCCGCCCCGCGCAAGCGCAGCGAGGGCAAAACCGCCGAGCGCCGGCTGGCCTTCTGGCTCGTGGCGCCGGCCGCACTGATGATGCTCTTGGTCACCGGATACCCGATCGTGTACGCGGTCTGGCTGTCGCTGAACAAGATGAGCCTCTCGGCGCCGGGGGAACGCGAGTTCGTCTGGTTCGCCAACTACGCCACCGTCCTCACCGACAACTACTGGTGGACGGCCTTTGCCGTCACGGTCGGCATCACGGTCGTCTCGGTACTCATCGAACTCGTGCTGGGCATGGCGATCGCGCTCGTCATGCACCGGACGATCTTCGGGCGGGGCACCATCCGCACCGTCGTCCTGATCCCGTACGGCATCGTCACCGTGGCGGCGGCGTTCTCCTGGTACTACGCGTGGACGCCGGGCACCGGATATCTCGCCAACCTGCTACCCGACGGCACCGCACCCCTCACCGAGCAGTGGCCGTCGCTGGCGATCATCGTCCTCGCCGAGGTCTGGAAGACGACGCCGTTCATGGCCCTGCTCCTGCTGGCCGGCCTCGCGCTCGTCCCGGACGATCTGCTCAAGGCGGCCCAGGTCGACGGTGCCGGGGCGTGGACGAGACTGTGGCGCATCATCCTTCCGCTGATGAAGCCGGCGATCCTGGTGGCGCTGCTGTTCCGCACACTCGACGCGTTCCGCGTGTTCGACAACATCTACGTCCTCACCAGCGGGTCCAACAACACCTACTCGGTGTCGATGCTGGGTTACGACAATCTGTTCGGCGCCTTCAATCTCGGCGTCGGCTCGGCGATCTCGATCCTGATCTTCATCTGTGTCGCGATCATCGCGTTCGTGTTCATCAAGGGGTTCGGCACCGCCGCACCGGGTTCCGACGACGAGGGGAGGTAAGCCGTTGAATGCGAGCGGAAAGTCCAAGGCCTGGTGGTCGATCGCCAACATCCTGGTGATCCTGTATGCACTCATCCCGCTGCTGTGGATCATCAGCCTGTCCTTCAAGCCGGCGAGCAGCGTGACCGACGGGAAGTTCTGGCCTAGTGAGTTCACCCTCGACAACTACAAGAGCATCTTCGAGACCAGCGCCTTCACCTCGGCGCTGATCAACTCGATCGGCGTGGGTCTGATCACCACGGTGATCGCGGTGCTGCTGGGGACGATGGCGGCCTATGCGGTGGCCCGCCTGGATTTCCCGGGCAAGAAGCTCCTGATCGGTGCCGCGCTGCTGATCGCGATGTTCCCCCAGATCTCGCTGGTGACACCGTTGTTCAACATCGAGCGGGCCATCGGGTTGTTCGATACCTGGCCCGGCCTGATCCTGCCCTACATCACCTTCGCGCTGCCGCTGGCGATCTACACCTTGTCCGCGTTCTTCCGCGAGATCCCATGGGAGCTGGAGAAGGCTGCCAAGATGGACGGCGCCACCCCGTGGCAGGCCTTCCGCAAGGTCATCGCCCCGCTCGCCGCCCCGGGCGTCGTGACGGCAGCGATCCTGGTGTTCATCTTCGCCTGGAACGACCTGCTCCTGGCCCTGTCGCTGACGTCGACCGAACGGGCGATCACCGCGCCGGTGGCGATCGCGAACTTCACCGGCAGTTCGCAGTTCGAGGAACCGACCGGGTCGATCTCGGCCGCCGCGGTGGTCATCACCATCCCCATCATCATCTTCGTGCTCTTCTTCCAACGTCGAATCGTGGCCGGCCTGACCTCCGGCGCCGTGAAGGGATAACCCATGGCAGACATCGTTCTGGACAACGTCTCCAAGCAGTATCCCGACGGCTCGACCGCCGTACACGGGGTCGACATCGAGATCGCCGACGGCGAGTTCGTGATCCTGGTGGGCCCGTCGGGATGCGGTAAGTCGACGACGCTCAACATGATCGCCGGACTCGAGGACATCTCCGGCGGCGAGCTGCGGATCGGCGGGGAGCGGGTCAACGAGCGCGCACCCAAGGACCGCGACATCGCGATGGTGTTCCAGAGTTACGCGCTCTACCCGCACATGTCGGTGCGCGAGAACATCGCCTTCCCACTGACTCTCGCGAAGATGCCGAAGGATCAGGTTGCCGCGAAGGTCGACGAGGCCGCGCGCATCCTCGACCTCGGGCAGTACCTCGACCGCAAGCCGGCCAATCTCTCCGGCGGTCAGCGGCAGCGCGTGGCGATGGGCCGGGCGATCGTGCGCTCCCCGAAGGCGTTCCTGATGGACGAGCCGCTGTCGAACCTCGATGCGAAGCTGCGCGTGCAGATGCGTACGGAGATCTCACAGCTGCAGCAGCGCCTGGGGACCACCACGGTCTACGTGACCCACGACCAGACCGAGGCGATGACCCTCGGTGACCGGGTCGTCGTGCTGCGCAACGGGTATGTGCAGCAGATCGGTACGCCGCAGGAGCTGTACAACAATCCGACCAACGTGTTCGTGGCCGGCTTCATCGGCTCCCCGGCGATGAACTTCCTGTCCGGTCGCCTCGGCAGCGAGGGCATCGAGACCGCGATCGGCACGATCGTGCTCGACGACCACCGTGCGGTGGTCTCCCGCGCCGGCGACGTCGGCAGTGGCGGCGATGTGCTCATCGGCATCCGGCCCGAGCACCTCGAAGACGCGTCGCTCGTCGACTCGACGACCCGCGGACACGGCGGGACCTTCACCGCGAACATCGACGTGCTCGAGTCGATGGGTTCCGACATCTACGCCTACTTCGGCGTCGGGTCGAGCCGGGCGTCGAGCGACGCCCTCGCGGAGTTGTCCGCCGATTCCGGAACCGATCTCGGCGGCAACCAGTTCATCGCGCGACTGTCCCCGGACTCGAAGGTGAGCCGCGGCGGTTCGGCGGAGCTGTTCTACGACGCGTCTAAGATCGCGGTGTTCGACCAGAGCTCGGGGCAGTCCCTGCGCGTCCGCTAGTGTCCCGCCGGTCCCTGCAGGCGTCGGCTCAGCGCCGGCGCCTGCGGGAGTGGTCGAGCAGTTCGTCGAAGACGTGTTCGTCCCAGATGTGCCTGCGCACAAGCCGATACCGTTCGCAGGCCACCCACATGTACAGCTCGGCGTCGCTGTCGAGGTCGGGCCGGATGCCCGCCCGGCGCGCCATCCGCACGACCGGCAGGAACTCCTCACCGAACCAGCGCCGGGCGGTCTCGGTGCGGTTGAGGAACTCGCCGATCTCCTGGCTCAGGCGGAAGCCCCACGCCTCGACGTTCTCGGCGAGTTCGGCGTAGTCGAACGGGAAGCTGAGTCGGATGGCCTCGGCCTGGGAGCCCTCGAGCGGCACGCGTGACAGGAAGATCCGACGATGGTCCTTGAGGACCAGGTCGGAGGTCGCGGTGATGCCCTCGGGGGAGATGCGCGTGTGGATCAGGGTGACGTAGGCGTCGATCGTGACCCAGTTCCGCGCGATCGCGATGGACACGCGGTGATGGCCGTCGATGACGAAGTGCATCGATCCGATCCGGTACAGCTGTACCGGAGGGACGGATTCGCCGCGGCGTTGCGCGGCCGCCAGCCGCTGCCAGCGCTCCCGGCCGCGCGACGAGGTGGGCCGGAAGTAGCGGTCGAAATCCTTGGTGCGGTCGACACTTCCGACGATCGAGGACACCTCGACGACCTGCAGTCCGAGTGAGGTCTCCCCGGTCCGTCCGAGCGCGGCGACGACCTCGTCGAACGGGAGGATGGTGTTCACGTCGGCGGGCTGACGCATGAACCACTGCGCGAGCCGCGCGCGTTCGGCCTGGCGTCGCATCCGGGCGAAGTCGTTCTCCGCGTCGGCGTCGGGAAATCCGGTGTCACGCGCCATGTCTGCGCCTCACGATCTCGACCTCCCGGGTGGCGGGATCGAAGTCGAACTGGCAGTAGCCGACGACGTTCATCGAGGTCGTCGAGGAGCCGATGGGCAGGTCAGCGGGTTGTTCGCCGTACGGATGGACGTGGCCGTGAACCAGCAGCGCCGGTTGCAGCGACCGGACCAGCGGGTGGAAGCAGTCGAAACCCCGGTGGGGCAGATCGTCGCGGTCGCCGACGCCGCGAGCAGGGCTGTGCGTGAGCAGGATGTCGGCACCGCGGGGAGGTGACAGGGCGGTGGTGCATCGTAACCGGAGGGACCGCAACCGCTGCTGGGTGTCGGTGTACTGGTTGGTGCCGTTGTTGTAGCGGCGACTGCCGCCGAGGCCGCTGATACGGAGTCCGGCGACCGTCACGGTCCGGCCGTCGGCGTTGATTGCACCGCACGGTCCGGGGTCCTCGACGGGGAGTCCGGCGCGCGTCCAGCCGGTGCGGCCGCGGCGGTACCCGCGCAGGTCCCGGTCGTGATTGCCGGGCACGAACACGCACGGCGCGTCGCACAGGGACGACAGGATCTCGAGGTACTCGAACGGGAGGTCACCCGCACCGAGGATGAGGTCGGGCCGGGACTCGATCCCCACCCCGAAGGTGAGGGAGTCCACCACCTCGTCGGCGACCGCCAGAACCCGGACCATTGCTCCAGGCTAGAGGAGCACCCCGGGCCCGTGCGCCGGAGTCGGTAGCCTGTCGGATGTGAGCGAAGCCGTGACTGAGGTCGTCGGACGATTTCTCGAAGACCGGCTGGGGGCGACCCCCCAACGTGCGTCGGTGACGTTCCTCGGTGTCGAACCGATCGACGTCCTGCGGTTCGTGCCCGACGAGGCCGGCGAGCGGGGCGAGGTGGTCTACGTGACGTCGGGGTGCGCACGGCACCCGATGTCCGATCCCACCGACCTGCACGCCGATCCGGTCCGCGGCCCCCGCGCCGAACTCGTCGTGCGCGTGTCGTCGGGAACGCCGCTGCCCGGTCTGCACAAGCGCCTGGCGACGCTGGCGGCCGCGCCGGCGGTCGAGGGCCTCGTCATCGCCGCCGATGCGCTGGTCGACCTCGGCGAACCCCTGTGGGACGGTTCGCCGTTTACCGCGGTCCTGCTCGAGGCGGACGAACTCGGGATGGTCGAGCTGCCCACGCCCATGGACCCGGTCAGCATGCTCCGGGCGGTGCCGATCACCGCCAACGAGGCCGCGTGGGTCCGACTGAAGGGTGCCGACGCACTCCGCGAGGCCTGGCGTGAGGCGGGTATCGATGTGCGGCGGCCGGATCGGGCCTCGGCAACCCCGGCCTGACCGGCCGGCGGATTCCCGGCGGACTCATCCGCGTCGAGGTTTCGGAACGTATGACAGAGGGAACATCTGACCAACTGAGTACGGTCCGTCTGAGAAGTGAGGGTGCATGGAGTCACGGGGAGCAGGGACCATCGGCACGACGGACGGGCGGTGCCCGGCGTGACCATCACCTCATCGTCGCTTCCCACAACGACCGCAGCGCGACCCGAGCTCGATGTCTACCTGCCACAGCAGGACACCCAGTTGCTGATCGACACCCTTCGTTCCCGCGGCGTCTCGGGGGCCCGCGTGCTCGATCTCTGCACCGGCAGCGGGGCCATCGCGATAGCGGCCGCCCGGGCGGGTGCGTCGCACGTGACCGCGGTGGACGCATCGGCGGACGCGGTCGCCTATGCCCGGCGCGCGGCAGCCGACGCCGGCGTCCGGATCGAGGTGGCGCACGGTGATCTCCGGCGTCATCAGGGTCACTACGACGTCGTCACCTGCAACCCCCCGTATGTTCCGACCCCGCCGGAGTCCGAGTCGGAACTGCATCCGGCCGGCCCGTCGCACGCCTGGGACGCCGGACTCGACGGCCGGGCCGTCCTCGACCCGCTGTGCGCACGCGTTCCCGAATTGCTGGTGCCCGGCGGCGCTTTCGTGTTGGTCCACTCGGAATTCGCGGACGAGGAAGCCTCGCTGCGCGCCCTGCGCGCCGGGGGACTGACCGCAGAAGTGGTGGCCGAGCGGGTCATCCCGTTCGGTCCGGTCCTCACCGCACGCGCGGGCTGGATGGAAGAGTGCGGCATGCTCGAACGCAACCGTCGCATCGAGCGTCTCGTCGCGATCGTCGCTGTCGCCCCGGGTGGTCCCGCCCCGGCCGGAGCGTCGCGGTGAGCGGGGACAAGAAGCCGAATGCGGTGCGGGTGATCCGAGGCGGACCCGTCCTGGTGTCCGGTCCCGTCGACATCGAACTCCCCGACGGCGCCCGGGTGCAGTCGGATCGGTTCATGGTCGCGGTGTGTGCGTGCGGGCGGAGCAAGAACTACCCCCTGTGCGACACCAGCCACCGCAAGAAGCGCCGCCGCGCGACCTGACGGCTCACGAGCGCCCGCCCGAACGAGCGCCTTGCCCGGATCAGATACCCGGGAAGGCGCTCTTTCCGTCGTCCCACGCGGACAGCACATGCCGGTCGAGGGCGTCCTCGACGAACAGGAAGGCGCGGATCCCGAAGATCACATCGGCTTCGGTGTCCGGCTCGGTGCGGATGAGATCGCCGACGACATCGGTACGCAGGATCTGCTCGTGCACGGCGTCGGCCTCGACGTGTTCGCGATAGAACCGCCGGCACGCCTCCGGAGCGTCGAGCTGCTCCAAACCGGCCAGCAGGCGCTGCGAACCGGGCGGCGAGGTGATCTCGGTGGCCGCCAGATGCCCGACCGCCGCGCCCCGGTAGCGCCGGTGAAGCCCGAACAGCGACATCAGATTGACCGGCGTGAGGGCGACGCCGGGAACGGTGTCGAGGTAGCCGAGGTAGTCGGCGCTGAGATCGGCAGCGCGGAGCAGATCGGCGAACAACTCCTGATGTACGGCGTCGCCGCGCCCGCCGCCGAACTCGTCGAACTCGACAGCGACGTAGGCGGCCTTGGCGTGCCCGCGCAGACGTGGGATGGCGAAGGCGTGCGGATCGGCCTCCTTGAGGTGGTACAGCGAGCGCAGGGCGAAGAGCTGCCGGTACTGCTCCCACGTCCCGGCGTCGCGGAGCCGGTAGGAGGCGCCGTCACCGTCGGGGTTCTCGATGCACAGCTCGTCCATCTCGTGCTCGGCGGAATCGTCGGCGGTCATCGCCGGTACGTCGCGATGCAGGGCGGCGAGGAATCGCTGCTCGAGGGTGGCCCGGACCGTGAGCAGGGCCGGACTCCATTCCCATCCGGCGTCGGCGTCGACGAACCCGACGTAGTGCATCTCGTAGCAGAGGTACAGCGCGAGCTGCAGATCGTCGCCGTAGGGGTTGGCATCGACGACCCTCGGGTCGTCGGCCGGCAGGTCGAGGACTGATGCGGACGTAGGGTCACCGCGGAGGAGATCGATCACGAGGGCCGAGAGCGGTCCGCGCGCACCCGGCAACAGGGGGCGTCGGAAGGCCGTGTCGTGCGCCGTCGGATCGTCGACCATCGGGTCAGCTGACACCTGGGAGTCCTCCTGTCGGGTACGGGCGTCGGGCACCGCGGTGCGCGGCGGACGCCGGCTCTCCTGGGTAACCGGATCGGGGACGGCACAAACCATCACCGGGTGGTTGTGACCGTCGTCCCAGCCTAGAGGCCCGGTTGTCGGATCCGGCGATCTCCGCGCGCAACTGCTCGTCGAGCGAGACACGCACCAGCGCCGCTGCCAGCACCTCGGGCCGGCCGTCGGCGAGATCGGCGAGCCGTGCCGGGTCCTCGGGTAGTCCGAGGTGGCGGGCGGCGGCGAGCGCGCGTTTGTCGAAACGCGGCGCGACCCACTCCCACACCGACTGCACCTCACGCAGGAAGATGTCGGCCCCGACCGGACCGATGCCGGTGAAATCCTGGAGCAGTTCTGCCGCCCGGGTGGGGTCGGAGTCGGCGTCGTCGGCGAGCCGACGGAGATCGCCGTGGTAGTCGTCGAGGACCTTCTGCGCCGCCTCGCCGAGGCGGGTGGCGGTGCTCTCGTCGTAGCGGACGTAGTGGCCGCGGCCGAGCGCGTCGACCAGCTTCTGCCAGTCGGCGCGGGCCATCTTCTCCGGGGTCCGGTAACCGGCGGTGAACAGTTCGCGCGCGGCGGCCACCGCGATGTCCGCGGAGATCCGCGTACTGAGGAGCAGGGTGAGCACCAACAGTTCGAAGAGCGGTGACGGCGTGTTCTTCAGCGTGATGCCGGCGTCCTGCGCGTAGGTGCGGCCGGCGCGGTCGATCAGTTGTCGCGCTGTGTCCTCGGCGTGGTCCGTGCGGGTCATCGAAGCCGGTTACCCACGCCGGTGCGTGGGCAATCCCAGTCGCGGGTCACAACCAGTGACTGCGGCGGAACACGACGAACAGCGTCGCGCAGAGGGCCACCAGACAGCCCAGCACGACGGGATAACCCCACTCCTGGTGCAGTTCGGGCATGTGGTCGAAGTTCATGCCGTAGATCCCGGCGACCATGGTCGGCACCGCGGCGATCGCGACCCATGCCGAGATCTTGCGCATGTCGGTCGACTGCTGGATGCCGACCTTCGCGGCCGCGGCCTGCAGGAGGGAGGTGAGCAGTTCGTCGTACTCGAGGACCCGGTCGATGACGGTGGTGAGATGGTCGGCGACGTCGCGGAACTGGCGCCGGATCTCCTTGGGCACCAGTGGATTACCGCTCGCCGTGAGACTCTGCAGCGGGGCCGCCAGCGGTGTCACCGCACGACGGAGTTCGAGCACCTCGCGCCGCAGGAGATAGACGGGATCGATGTCGAGTGAGTGACCCTGCCGACCGAACACGACCTCCTCGATCGCCGCGACATCGGCGTCCATCCGGTCGGTGACGGCGAGGTAGCTGTCGACGACCTTGTCGGCGACGGCGTGCAGCACCGCGGTCGGGCCGAGGGCCAGACGCTCGGGGTGCGTCTCCAGGCGACGGCGCAGTTCGGACAGTTCGGTGTGCTCGCCGTGGCGCACGGTCAGTACGAAGTCCGGCCCGGCGAAGACCATGATCTCGCCGGTCTCGACGACCTCACTCGCCTTGGCCATCGTCTCGTGCTCGATGTACTGCACGGTGCGCAGGACGAGGAACTGGGTGTCGTCGTAGACCTCGAGCTTCGGCCGCTGGTGCGCGTGTACCGCGTCTTCGACGACGAGTTCGTGAAGGCCGAACGTGGCGCCGACGTCGGCCATCTGAGCGTCGTCGGGGGCGTGGAGTCCGACCCAGACGAAGCCCTCGCCGGCGGCCCGCACCCGGGCGAGACCCTCGGTGTAGCTCACCCGTCCCGGTTGCCGGTGGCCGTCGACGTACACCGCGCAATCGACGATCGCCCGCGCCACGGGGACGCGGATCTCGGGGAGCGGGCGGCGCTCGCGACGCGGTGACAACCCGCGCGGACCAGGCCGGGGGATCGAGGGCACGAGTGCCGATGCTACCCGGCGGGCCCCGTACACTCTCCGAACGTGTCCTTCGACGTCACGGTGTACACGACGACGTTGATCACGCTGCTCGTCATCATGGACCCGCCCGGCCAGATCCCGCTGTTCCTCAGCCTGGTCGGTCAACGCTCGCCGGAGTACCGGCGGCGCGCGGCCTGGCAGGCGCCGCTCGTCAGCCTCCTGGTGATCAGTGTGTTCGCCGTCGCCGGCAAAGCCATCCTGAACTATCTCCACATCGGGATCCCGGCGCTGCAGGGCGCCGGCGGTTTGTTGTTGCTGCTCGTGGCGCTGCAATTGCTCACCGGCCTCGGCAACGCCGGCAAGCCAACGGCCGCCGACGACGTCAACGTCGCGCTCGTGCCGCTCGGCACCCCGCTGCTCGCCGGACCGGGTGCCATCGCCGCGGTCATCGTCGGTGTGAGCGGCGTCGACGCCGGATCGGGTGGTTATCTGGCCATCGCGGCAGCCATCGTCAGCGTTCACCTGGTGGTGATGTTGGTCCTGCGCTATTCGACGGCGCTCATCCGCATCCTGGGCATCGGCGGCATCACGCTACTCGCCAAGATCGCGGGCCTGCTCCTCGCCGCGATCGCCGTGCAGCTCATCGCCGACTCCGTCATGGGATTCATTGCCGAGGGAGCGTGAGCCGACCCGGGGACCCGCCTCGTTCGGACGTGGGACGTGCTGCGGATACGGTGGCGGGGTGACTGAACGTCGTGTCCGCAAACGTCTCATCACGGTGGCCGGTCTGATCGTCGTCCTGGCGGTGGTCATCGCCGGGTGCGCCGACGACTCGTCGTCTCCACCGCGCGGGGTGGTGATCGGCTCGTCGGAGGACCCGGCGATGCGCGTGATGGCCGAGGTGTACGCGGGAGCGTTGCGCAATTCCGGATCGGTGGTGTCCGGTGACCAGCTCCGCGGCGACGCGCCGGCGCTGCTGGACGAGATGGACCGCGCTGCGCTCGATCTCTTCCCCGCCTTCACCGGGGAACTGCTGACGTTGTTGTCTCCGTCGTCTACCGCGATCGGCGCCGAGGACGTCTACAACGACCTGAACCGCGCACTCCCGCAAGGGGTTTCGGTCGGCGATGAGACGCCGGTATCGGCGGCGCCGCAGATCTTCGTGTCGACGGCCCTCGCCGGGGACGTCGGCGCCACCGGACTCGAGGACTGCGGCCGACTGCCGGCGGGCCTGCCGGTCGTGGCCGTCGCCGAACCCGATGACTCGACGATGCGTGCCTTCGCCGACGCCGGTTGTGCCTTCGGTCCGGTCGAGGTCACCGCCACCGGAGAGGAGGTGCTCCGACGTGCCGCCGACGGCGGCGCGGTCGGACTGCTGACCCCCCTCGAGATCGCCGGCGAGGACGCCGACGGGGCGTCGTCGGAGGTCCAGGCGCTCCGCACATCACCGGGTGGCGGCGACACCGCGGACGGTGCCGCGGCTGCCGAACCCGCGGACGAGTCGGGTCCGCGGGCGGAGGTGCTGGTCCCGGTGTTCCGTTCCGCGGCGCTGAACCGCGATCAGGTGAAGGCCATGAACAAGGTGGCGGGCGAGATCACCACCGCCGATCTCGCCACCATGGCGGCCGAGGTCGACGGCGGTGCGGACCCGCGCGACGTCGCGCTGGCCTGGCTGGGCGAACACGGGCTGTAGGGAAGACACGACAACGCGGTGCTCATTCGGCCCGCTCGCTTCGCTCCCGGCGCCGTGCTCAT